>CAZFOX010000023.1:0-15986 GCA_964520565.1 uncultured bacterium
GGCGAAGCCGGTAAAAATCTCCCTCAGGGTACGCACCGTTTTACAGTATGGTTCAATGCCTGGAAATACCAAAATTCCGGACAGGTGTGGGCGGGCTTGCTGGATGCGATCGTACGGCAGGTTGGCGACCGGATGCGTCCCCGGCAGCGGGAACGTTTTTTATTGGAATTGCAGTTGCATCGCATTTCCCGGGATGGAACCCGGAAGCGGATTCTGGCGCGCTTTGCCAGCGAGTTTTGGCAATACGGACAATGGTTGGCGGGAGGATTTCTTGCAGGGATCGTCGGATTTTTAGCGGCGGGTTCGTTGGGATGGTTGTTTCTGCAACGGATCGTGGCTTTGTGGTGTCTGTTGAACGTCATAGGAACGATCGGGCACTTTGGGTGGACATTTTGGCGATTTCGTAGAAAAGCGGCATCGGAACGCCTGGCGGAATTAGTGGAACTGCCCAACTACAAGTTTGAAGAAACCAGATTGGAATTTGTGGATCGCGATTTGCGTACTGTTTTCGACGTGCTTCGTCAGCCGGGCGTGTGGATGCATCCCGACTATCACCATTACACACTTCCATTAACTGTTTTTGTTGACGACCTGGATCGTTGTTCTCCCGATAGCACGGCAGCGGTCATCGAGGGGATCAATCGATTTCTGGCCGGCGATTTTCCAGAAGCCATATTTGTGTTGGGTATGGATGCGGAAATGGTGGCGGCCTCATTGGAACAGGCGCATCATTCCATTCTTGCCAGCCTTCCGGGAAATCCGGCGGAAACGTTGATCGGCTGGCGATTCATGGATAAGTTCGTACAATTACCCTTCGATATTCCCGTACCCAGCCCAGAAAATCTTGAAAATTATACTCGTAGCCTGTTTCGGGATCCGCTGGTATCGGAGGGGATGAAATGGGCGCGAGAGGCTGTGTGGAATTTTGATGAATCCATCCGGGCGGATATTTCCTCGCAGGATATCGCCGATCATATTCTGCTTGAATTATTGGATGAATATGATGACGCCTCTTCGGAACGCCGGGATGAATTTTATCGATTATTAAAAAACGATATCGATCGCCAACGGAAGGAACGAATCATACTGGATGAAGGAATTGATCGTTTTAGCGATGAAGAATCGGACATTCAGGCTTTCATCATGCAATACGCATCGCATTTTTCTCGGAATCCAAGAGAAATCAAGCGATTCCTGAATGTTTTCCGTTTTCGCTACGCGCTCTGGTGGCGGCGGCAAAAACAGGATTTACCCAATGCCTCTCTCAACCAGCTCTTGCGTTGGGTGGATTTTTCGTTGAAATGGCCTCATGTCATACGCTGGTTGCGGCGATCAACCCTGTGCGAAAAAGAGAGCGCCGATTCCTCGCAGGCAGCATCTCGTATCGCGCGTGGATTGCATAATCTGGAACGAATCGCTACAGAACAACCGCCGCAGCGGGCTGCTCGTTTCCGGGAACTGTTTCAGACCGATCCATACCGGCTTCCCTGGATCAACGACGAAAGCCTGATGGCGTTCTTTCAGGAAGAATCCCGGATCCCAATAACCGACCGGCTCTCTGCATGCGAAGGCAGGGGAGTATATTAAAAATACCCCCTGTGGATAGACGGTTGGAAGGATATTCAACTTTTGCTTTGGATTTTACTCCATGTATCTTTCAAGGCGACGGTTCGATTGAAAACGGATTTTTCTGAAGTGCTGTCTTTATCCTTGCAGAAATAACCGAGTCGTTCGAACTGGCATTTGTATCCAGGTTCGACCTGGGCTAATGAAGGTTCCAGATAACAGGGATTCAAGACGGTCAGGGAATTGGGATTCAGATTGGTTTTCCAATCCTGGCCTTCGGGCAAATCCATCGGATTTTCCTTCGTAAACAGGTATTCGTACAAACGCACCTCGGCAGAGATGGCATGCCGGGCTGAAACCCAATGAATCGTCCCTTTGACTTTGCGTCCATCGGGGGAATCGCCGCCTCGTGTAGCCGGATCATACGTACAACGTAATTCAACAATCTCCCCTTGATCGTTTTTGATGGCTTCCTGGCAGGTGATGAAATACGCGTAACGGAACCGGACTTCGCTTCCCGGAGAGAGGCGGAAGAACTTCTTGGGGGGATTCTCCATAAAATCGTCGCGTTCGATGTAGAGTTCACGGGAGAAAGGAACCTTACGGGTCCCCGCCGACGCGTCTTCGGGATTGTTGATGGCGTCCAATTCTTCGACTTGATCTTCTGGATAGTTGGTAATGACGACTTTCAGGGGATTGAGTACCGCCATTACACGGGGCGCGATTTTATTAAGGTTGTCGCGCAGGCAATGTTCCAGTTGTTGAATTTCAACAATCCCATCACTCTTGCTGACTCCGATGCGCTTGACAAATTCGCGCAACGATTCGGGTGTGTATCCACGCCGCCGCATTCCACAGAGCGTCGGGAGGCGGGGATCGTCCCAGCCGGAGACATAACGCTCTTCTACCAATTGGCGCAGATAGCGCTTGCTCAAGATCGTGTAGGTAAGATTGAGGCGTCCAAATTCGTATTGTTTGGAAGGAAAGATTCCCAACTGTTCGATATACCAATCGTAGAGGGGACGATGATTCTCGAAACCGATGTCGCAGATCGAATGAGTGATTCCTTCGATGGAGTCCGATTGCCCGTGCGTCCAGTCATAGGTCGGGTAGATACACCACTTGTTCCCGGTGCGATAGTGTTCCTTATGCATGATGCGGTACATGACTGGATCGCGCATGTTGAGGTTGGGATGAGCCATGTCGATCTTGGCGCGAAGCGTTTTGGCGCCGTCGGGAAACTCGCCTTTTCGCATTCGCTCAAAAAGATCGAGGTTCTCTTCGATCGAACGATCCCGATAGGGGCTGTTTTTCCCGGGAGGCGTTTCCCGGATACCGTCTTTGCCAAAATCCGCTGTACCCCGGTATTCGCGAATCTCGTCTTCGTTCAGATCGCAGACGTAGGCTTTACCTTTTTTAATGAGCACAATAGCCCACTCATATAACTGTTCGAAATAATCGGAAGCGTAGAACAACCGGTCTTCCCAATCGAATCCCAGCCAGCGAATATCTTGTTGGATCGATTCGACGTATTCGGTTTTTTCTTTGGTGGGATTGGTATCGTCGAACCGCAGGTTGTATTTGCCGCCGAATTCTTCTGCGACGCCATAGGTGATGCAGATCGCTTTGGCATGTCCGATGTGCAGGTATCCGTTCGGTTCGGGAGGGAATCGAGTATGAACTCGCCCGCCATGAATACCGGCTTCTACATCTCCCTTGACGATATCTCGAATAAAATTAGATGGATAGATAACTTCGTTTTCTGGCATTGAAATGCTCCATTCGAATCATAGAGGCAATTGTAATTAGGGGTGAAGAAATGAGCAATGCTCAGGGGTGTCACCTGGGGATATTTTGCAGAAATCTTGATAGAACGGTTCTCGAAAGTTTATACTTCAATGTATACATTTTCGGATTCGATCCACTAAAACGTCTTTTCTGGGAGAAAAAGGAAGGTTATTAAGTATCAAGATTCCGTGGATTTTTTTCTTTCCAAAAAACGTTCTTTATAAACGTCTTTTGCGGTTTTGGCGATATCCTTGGTCACCTGCTGGTTGACAATTCCACCAATGGCGGAGCCGAGAACCGGCACAATCTGCGCCGCCTTGGTGCTTCCGAATCGGACGCCAATCTTCTGGGCAATTTTGGAGAATCCCTGCAAGAACAGGCGTTTTTGCAAGAGACCGAAGGGTGTCTTGCCTTTCACCAGGTTGGCGGCAATACGCATCTCTTTTTTAAGGGCATCGCGTTCCTTGCCGGAGGGGTGGGCGTAGGCTTCGGCCAGTAACTTGGCGGCAAATAATTTTTCTTCCGGACGCGATACATCGAAACCATAACAATATCCGATCTGTTGAATGGTACGTAGTTGCAATGCCAGCAGTGATACCGCATCGGCGCTGAGTAGAAGAAAACCGCCAAAGCCGGTGGCCGCCCCTTCGGCGGCAGTCAACCAGCGTCCCTTGCTGATGTAGGCGTCGGCAACGGCATCGTTGATTTCCACCGGTAATGATTCAATATCCGATAGACACTGAACAGAACTTTCTTTCTTTTGAAACTCGGCGACCACTTTATCCACATTGACCATCTTATCCCATAAGTGCAATGAGCCTTCCACAAAGGCGGACAGCATTTTGTTGATGGCACGGTTCAGTTTTTCTCCACGATCGGAGGCCTTGGCCGAAGAGTCTTCTTCCTCGTCCTCGGGGAGTATCCATTCCTGTTCGTCGGCCATTCGTTCTTCCTTTTCCGGATATTCTGCATTTGGAGAAGCGTAGGTTTTCTTTTCCTCTTGTTTCGCTTTAAGAGATTCCTGGGCATTCTCGATCGGTTCCTTGAAAATTATATCGGGATCGAGCGCTTCTTCGACCGGTATGGTTTGTGGAGATATTTGAAGGGCGGAAGAACGGTACAGCTGAATCGCTTCGATCCCTACGATACGATAAACAGAAGTAATGACCTTACGCCCGATCACTTCGGAAGCACCCCGAAAGAGAAAACGTTGAATCCAGTAATTGGGATTGACGGCGTTGATCGCCGTCCAGATGCGGCTGGCGATTCGCCGCCCGCTTTTCACCGTCTTTTTATCCATGGTCTCCCGGGTTTTTTCAATGAGGGATTTCGCGTCCAGAATCGTGGCGATAGTCAGACGGTGGAAACTGGGGAACTCGTTAACCAGTAAACGGATACGGCGGGCGGTGCGTTCGTTAAACTGAAGGAGTTCTAGTAGAGCGACCTCCAGTTCGGGGAGTTTCGATTCGGGAAAATAAATCTGGGCAATCTGTTTGACCAGGGCATGGCAATCGCTACGTAATACGTCAAGATCGAGCCATTGCACGGGGGAAAAGGAATACCAGACATTACGGATTCTTTCCTGAAGGAATGCTTGGGCATCTTCGTCCGCCTGGATAGATGTTGCCTTATCCATGCTAGATAACTGTTTGGGGGGGAAGATGCCTCCCCAAAGAAGAAAAATCAAAAAGCGAATCCATTCCCAAAATTTAACCAGAATAAATCCCAGCCCAATCGCCGCGAGAATGGAGACGATTGCCAATACGAACCAGGGAAGATCGAGGTGGATAAATGTCATATAGAATTCTCAATTCGTTTCTTTGTCGATCGTTAGGGGAACGGGGCGCTTGTGGAAGATGGCATCTCGGATCGTTCCATCTTCGTTCCAGGATACAACGGGCCCCAGATACATCCCTTGATAGATCATTACGTATTTTCGAGGCATTCCATTTCGATAAAATGCCAAATCGATCCCCATCGATGTTCTGGGCCACATCCCGAACAACATCCGTTCGAGTTGGCCATGGGGGGAATACTGAATAGTTAGCGATCGTTTCTCTGTATCGGATTGCAGGGTCGTCTTCACCATTTTTCGCTCACCCAAAAAGGTGAGATGGAGATGGATTCCATTTTCCATTTGTAACTCATATTCCTGTTGTTCTTCCGTGACACGAATGGCATTGAACTGGCTGCGATCGTAGTTCGTGTATTTCTCTCGCAGGCGTTCGGACAAGTGACGCGATTGTTGGAGAAAAGAAGGGAAATCCCGTAAGACGAGTTGAAGAGTGCTTTTATCCGGCAGGGAGGGCGTAATAATCCCACTAGCCGAGTCAATCGTTTCGTGGGTGGATTCGTGGAGATTGAGATCGTACGCAAATGCGATGTTCTCGATGGCACTCTGATGGAGATCGACGATAAAATCGATGCGTCTTTGCGACAGAATGCGTTCGGATATGGCGACCACCAAGCCCAGAATCAGAATAAACCCAATCAGAAACCCATATCGATATTTGTGAAGCATGAATAGTCCTTTCATCCTCGCGCATCTCGACGATTCTCTTTTCCTATCTTACCATCAATGGCAAAACAAGGATGGGAGATCCGTGATGCCGGGAACGCCATGCGCTATTGTGACAGGATCGAGCCGGGGGATTGGCCGGGGTATCGCGATTGAAACCGCCAAGGCGGGATACGATATCGTCGTCAATTACGCCGGAAACCGGGATGCCGCCGTCGAGACGAAAAAACTGGTGGAAGAGCAGGGAACCCGCGCGGAAATAATCCAGGCCGATGTTTCCAGCGAAACCGACCGCAAGCGGCTGGTGGACGAGACTATCGCCCGTTTCGGGCGGTTGGATCTCTTGGTGAATAACGCGGGCGTCGCTCCCAAAGTACGAGCCGATTGGCTGGAGATGTCGATGGAGAGTTACCGGTATGTGATGGAGACGAATCTCACCGGGCCTTTGTTCCTGACACAATACGCCGCCAACCGGATGATAGAACTAAGGCAAAACGGTTCGATTCAGGTGGCGCGTATCATTTTTATCACTTCGATTTCCGCTTTCACCTCCTCCACCAATCGCGGGGAATATTGCCTCTCCAAAGCGGCGCTATCCATGACCGCCAAATTATTCGCCGATCGATTGGCGAGAGAAGGCATTTGGGTGTTCGAACTCCAGCCCGGTGTGATCGCCACCGATATGACATCGGTGGTGAAAGAAAAGTACGACAAACTCATCGGCGAAGGACTGACGCCCCAACCGCGCTGGGGAACGCCGGAAGATGTAGGGAAAGCGGTCAGCGCTCTGGCGCAGGGATATTTTGATTTCTCCACGGGATCGATCGTCGAAATCGGCGGAGGATTTGGAATTCGAAGGTTATAAACCCATTCAATAAATTAGAAACAAAACCAGGTTGTGTATGACATGCGCGATGGAGGTCACGCGATAGGCTTTCATCCATCCTTCATCCCGGTTGAAGACGAAACTACTGGCGAGTATCCATCCCACACCGAAGGTTTGCAGCATCGTAACAAATCCTTCCGTGATATGCAGAATGGAAAACCAGCATGCAGCCCAGAGTATCCGCATGGATGGCGGCCGTTTGGCAAGCCGTCCCACAAAAAGAGGCAGCCATTGTCCTATGATGGTTTCCAAAAAAGGTCCGGCAATCACCAAAAAGAGAAAAGCATAGAGTATTCCATGCTGATCGATCATTCTCTCTTTGGTGGGTGATGCTCCATGAAATCCCAGGGGAGCGATCGCCAGGCCGATCGCCAGATTGATAAAAAGCGTACACACCGCAAATCCGATGATCTGCGCCCATTCCGGCCATTGTTTCAAGGGTTCACATTGTCCGTCGCGGAATAAGGTCATGGTCGCTTGGATTAACAATCTGCCTGTATCATGAAATAGTTTCAGGGAAATTTAACTGCAACGATTACCAATAATTAGGGGTGACAAGTCTCGGTTCATTTCTTGTCACCCCAATTTGAATAACCAATGTCGAGCGAAATGGTTTCTCGATCGCGATCGTACTCACGATCAAACTAATTCCTGGCGCTCTGCGTCCCACTTCACCATGCGCTCTTCAAAATAAGAAACCACCGACATGATACAGGTCACCGCTTCCACGAAGGCTTCGTCTTCGTTATCGATGGGTTTTTGGCGATTGCGCATGCAATTGATGAAATCCTGCATATGACTGGGCAATGGTTCCGTGGCGTCGGGATCGAATTCCTTGAACGGTTTTCCTGCCGTGATTTTCCCCGAATCCAGATCGCTCTTATATTTGTTCGAACATTCTTCCGCGAATACTTGATAATTAGTCTCGCTCACCTTCATCAAGGCTTCTTTTCCGCGAATATCGATATCAAAAGGCTCTGGGGATTCGGCCATGCTGTTGAAGGTCGAGTTCCAGATAAGGGTCAGGTCTTTGCTGGGGTATTCAAAAATGGCGTTCCAGGTATCGGGCGCTTCGCGTCCGTCTTTCAGAACGTTGTTCGCTCCCGAACACATGCACTTTTCCGGGATACCGAGCTTGAGGATATAGTTGGCAAAGTCGAAGGAATGCGAAAGCAAATCGCCCGCGATTCCCGTGCCGTAATCCCAGAAACAACGCCAATGCCAAAAACGCTCCATACTGAATGGATGATAGGGAGCGCTACCCAGAAAACGAGCCCAGTCCAGATTTTCACGCACCATCTTTTCATCGGGACGTTTAAAATCGCTATACCATCCATACCATCGCCATTCGTCCGTTCCCATGGGCCGGTTGCGAAAGATACCGGTGCGGACGAAGTGAATCGGGCCGAGTAGACCGGTAAGTAAAATTTCACCTGCCTGTTTGGCGACGGTGTTGGAACGTGTGTTGTGTCCTAACTGCATGACGGTGTTGTTAAACTTGACGGCTTTCAACATCGCTTTCGCTTCGGGAATAGTACGTGTCCAGCATTTCTCGACATAAATATCTTTCCCGGCATTGGCGGCATCGATCACCATCTTCGAATGCCAGTGGTCGGGTGTAGCGATGACGACGGCATCTATATTCTTGTCTGCCAGCATATCTTCATAATGATGGTAAGATTTGCAGTTGGAGTTTTGGCTAAGTTTCAAGCCTTTTTCCAGGTGCCCCTTATAGATTTCACAAATAGCCAGAACTTTGGTATTTTCAATGCCGGGACGGTCTTTATCGGGTTCGCCCACAACGTCGGTTACCAGCTGCCCGCCGCGTACCCCAACGCCGATATGGCCAATACCAATCGTCTCGTTCGGGCTGTAACCCGCCGCAAAAACCGCTGGCGCATGGCTCATGGCGGCCATCGCTGCCGCTCCTTGCGTGGATTTCTTCAGAAAATTTCTCCGGGATACATTTTGTGGGAACTCTTTGTTCATCGTGTATGCTCCTTGAATGAAAAGTCACAAAACCTCAGAAAACACTAAGATCGTCATTACAATAGAGTCATTCCGTTTCCCTTTAAGAATAAGTCAATCTTTGTTCTTCGCAATCCCTTGGATTTATCTCCCTCTCTTATATTCTTCGGTGATCCAGTAATTGTTGGAGAAAAATTATGTGGTTTCAATGTTTCTGTGATAAATTAAATTGAGGAATAGTTAATCGATCCTATCTAGGCGCATCCTGAAGGGTATTTGTATAAGTTATTAAATATCAATTATTTATAATATGATCTGATTGAATTTTGATTGGAAATCCATGGGGAAAGAGAAATCGAACATCCTGAAAATTGTAACTTTATGGCAGATGGACTATTGAAATTCGCTTCATTTCGTGTTATAAAAACTTGTTAATCTAAAACCACCGTTGGAGGAACCGATGCTGAATCGTTGCGTTTCAACCAGTCGAAGCAAGACGGTTATTATAACCCTGGGTTTAATGGTAGGTTTTTTGTTGGTTATTCCGGTAGGAGTATGGGCTCAAGCCGTTGAGACACCTGCGGAAACACCGACCGTAACTCCGGTCGTGATTCCTACCGAGACGCCAACCGCAATTCCACCGACCGTGACGCCGGTACCACCGACGCCCACAAAAGTACCGGTGGAAACGGCGACGGAAACGCCGACGGCTGTACCTCCAACCAATACACCGGTACCGCCCACTCCGACGCCGAAACCGATTGAAACGGCAACGGAGACACCAACGGTTGTACCGCCAACCAATACACCGGTACCGCCGACTCCCACATTTACACCTGTGGAGACCGTGACAGAAACACCCACCGTGCCTCCAACCAATACGCCGGTTCCTTCCACTCCGACAGAAACGGAGGTGGCGACACCGACCCAGACTCCCACTCCGCAGCCAACGCCGACGCCGACGAAGGAAGTGGTGGCGACCCCAACACCGGATGATTTCGAAAATCCGCACCAGGGTATAGCCATTCTGGATGGATTCGGCGGTTTGCATGAACTAGGCGACGTGATACGTTTGACCGATATCAATGGGGACGGAAAGATTTCGGCTGCCGAAAGAATTCCATTATTCCCATACGTTGTTGGACGCGATGTTTATCGCGATCTGAACGTATTTATGGAAAATGGAAAGGTCAAAGCCGTCCTGGCCGTTCGGGGGGATGGCAAGATTTACTCCGCCCAGATTAACGAAAACGGTACCGTGAAACGGGGATATCTGCCCGATCTCGGTTTGACGTTCCCGAGCGTCGATGACGTTGTCGATGCGGAATTCCTTAGCAATGGCATGGGATATTTCGTATTGCTGGCCGATGGAACGTTGATCTCCGTCGATCAGGGGGGCATTCAGAAAGTATTCAGAGTGAAGACCGAGAAGAAAGGTGTCGGCGCGGGCGCTATAGACGCGCGCAAAAATCCGGCCGTGGATCTGGAAATCGTGAAAGCCGAGACTTCAACGGCTATACCTTCCGCTTACATTCTCGATGCGCGTGGTTTCATTCATCCACTCGGCGACGCCGTTCCGCTATTCTCGTCAACCTCGAATTCGCCCATCTTC
The DNA here is from genome assembly GCA_964520565.1 of uncultured bacterium. Classification (GTDB taxonomy): domain Bacteria; phylum Hinthialibacterota; class Hinthialibacteria; order Hinthialibacterales; family Hinthialibacteraceae; genus CAZFOX01. The sequence goes on from CAZFOX010000023.1 coordinate 10,339, forward strand.
ATCGGCATGGAATTAGTGCCGGATCAGCAGGCGGCGGTGATTGCGGATGGATATGGACGCTTCTATCAGGCGCTTCCGAAAGACGCGGCGCCTCTGGATATCGTTCTGCCACAACTTGGATTCGGCAGAGCGGAGCCGGTATTGGTTGATTTCGATTTGCAGAAAGATGCCAACGTTCAATTCTCGCAAGGGATTGGTATCATTGCGATGACGAAATATGGAACGCTCCATACGTCTGGAGCCGCCGACTTCCTGCTCACGGAAAGCGGTTTGGCTAACTGGAGTGATTTGATGAATCTTCCGGAAGGCGTCTATCCGCGAATCGATAAGAACAAGCAAGGGAAATACTTCCTCAATATCGGTATCGTCGTCGATATTCTCCACGATCTGGAACTCTACCAGCTCGGGAATTGATAGACGATCAACTCATAGGTTACTTCAGGGGGGTGGCATTCCTTGCCACCCCTCTTCGTTTGATAAAATAGAGAAAATAATACCCGGTGGAATCGCATCGGGATTACTCGAAAATGAAAGGCTGCCTATAATTCCATCCTGACCACCTGGAATTTCCGGATTATTCTCCCAATCCGTGAATGTAGATATTCCCTCTCCCAGTGGAAGGGTTAGGGTGAGGGGATAGAGAAAAGCCGAATCCGTTCAAGGATATACGATGAGAATCATTGCAGGGAAATATAAAAATCGTTTAATCGATGCGCCCGATGGATTTCATACACGGCCCATTCTGGCTCGCGTGCGAAAATCTCTCTTTGATATTCTCCAACCTTATCTGGAAAATGCCCGTTTATTGGATTTATTCTCCGGAACCGGAGTCATGGCGATGGAAGCATTCAGCCGCGGTGCCTCGTTCGCCTTCAGTATCGATTCCGATATTCATGCTTTGGACGCCGCTCAAGGAAATCACAAACGTATCTGTCCCGATCAACCCTACCGCTTGCTCCATGGCGACGTGCTTCTCTGGATACCTCGCCTCGTACAACAGGAAGAACCGTTTGATATTATTGGAATTACTCCCCCCTATGGCAAAGACCTGGCCAATCGGGCATTGACTCTGCTCGACCAGTATCCGGCTTGGTTGAAAGAGGAAACCATTCTGTATGTCCAACGGGAGAAAAGCGAGGATGTCAAACTGGAATGGGAAAATCTGGAACACGTACGAACGCGGAATTATGGGAAAACCGTCCTGGAATTCTTTATGCCTTTCGAAAAAACCTCTACTCCGTCCATAACCGAATCAGAAAATCGGTAACATCGCGAAGCGCTTGTCCTCGATGGCTTACTGCATGCTTCTCCACGGCGGTAACCTCCGCCAACGTTTTCCCATAAGGGGGGTAATAAAAGATGGGATCGTAACCGAACCCATTTTCCCCTTGGGGTTCATCGACGATCGCACCTTCAACGGTTTTCTGAGTAGTAAAGAGGATTTGTCCTTTTTCCGCCAATACAGCGGCACAGACGAACCGGCCTTTTCGGTTTTCTGGAGAAACGCCGCGCAGTTCGTCCAGTACTTTTTGCAGATTCTCTTCATCGGTCGAACGATCGCCCCGCGCATAACGCGCCGAAAAGACTCCCGGTTTTCCGCCCAAGGCGTCTACTTCCAAACCGGAATCGTCCGCCAGAGCGAGGCCATTTACATGGATAGAGACTTCAATGGCCTTTTTTTGTGCGTTTTCCATAAATGTGCTTCCATCTTCCACCACCTCGGGACAATCGGGAAAATCGCGCAATGTCAGAATCTGCAAATCGAGTCCTTCGACCAGTTCCTGCATTTCTTTTTGTTTCTTTTCATTTCGCGTTGCCAGTACAAGCGTGCTTTGCATGATTTAAGTCCATCGCATAAGGGTATTTCTTCGATCTAACGGATCGCTTTTCGTTTGGCACGTGGCGGCTGAATAATTTCAGAAAGCAGGATCGCCGCGCGCATGGGTTCCGCCTTGGAGCGGTTGATGATTTCGGTCAGGGGATTGGATATGATCGGATGACCGCTGGTACGTAGGGGTGGAGGAACTTGCCGGATAGGTCTTTCCGGAGGTTTGACTTCGGGAATTTGACTGGGGGAAGTCTGCTGCTTGTTTTTTCGGATCAGTTTCTTGGAACGGTCTTTTTGTTGGACGGGGGGTTCAAAGACGGGTTCCGGTTGAGGTTGCTCCAGCTCCAGCATTTCTCGCAACATCCGCGACCAGGCCGGCTCGGTAGAAACGGGAGCCGGGGAAGAATCGGGGGCAGGGATTTGTGGCGGAATGCGTTGTTGGATTTTCCCTTTGGAGTACGTTTTATGGGAATCTGGTTTCACCGATTCTTGTCGAATCGGCCGAGGAGGAGTTTTCGGTGTTGTGGATGTCGGGAATAATGTTTCCTCGGGGATGGATTCAGAAGATCCGTGTTTCTCTTTCGCTTTCTTGGAAGTGGCCGACAAACCGGTTAACGCGATGAAGAATATGAATAGAAGGAGTTCAACTATATTTTCCATGGATTTTCCCCGTCACCATTCTTGGTGACATCATAGCACATTTTTCCGAGGATGATATTGTCTGTTTGCTTTGAATGGGCGAAAGATGAATAACTTATGACTGTATCTTGACCTCTGCCTCCGATCTTCTAGGATGCCATCTATAGAATGAAACGTATGAGCCGGTTGATAGGTCAGAAAAATTACTGCTGGGAGAAATCGTTTTTATTCTCTATTGATGGAAAGAAATGGGAGATCGTCGTTTGAGTGAGAAGCGATTCGAACATAGTCTGGCCATTATTCCTGCCCGAGGCGGTTCCAAAGGGCTCCCGCGAAAAAATGTCCGTCTCTTGGGTGGAATTCCCCTGATTGCGCATACAATCCGAGCCGCGTTGAATAGCAACGTCGAACGTGTGATTGTCACAACCGATGATGATGAAATTGCCGATGTCGCGCGCGAGTGGGGCGCCGAAATTCCTTTTAAACGTCCCCCTGATTTATCCGGCGACCAGGCAACCTCTCTATCAGTCCTAATTCATGCTCTGGAATACATGGAGACAGTTGAGAAATATCCTGTCGATCATGTGGTATATTTACAACCCACTTCCCCCTTTCGGAATGCCGTCCATATCAATGAATCGTTGCAGCGCTATCGCGATTTGAAAAAGACGTCATTGATTTCTGTGACGGATGTCCATGAATTTCATCCCTACTTTATGTTCACATTGGATCCGGCGGGCGTTTTGGAACCGTTGCATAAACTGGATAAGCGTCCGCTTCGCCGGCAAGACCTTCCATCGATCTATCGTATCAATGGCGCGATCTATATCAGTCGGCGAGATTATTACCGCGGTCTTGAACCCTCTGCGGCTATCTTCGACTGGAATTCGCTCGCCGCATACGTCATGGATGCGCCGAGCTCGATCGATATCAACGATTATCTGGATTTCCAACAGGCCGAATGGCTCTTAAAATCGCAAATGGGAGAATCCTCATGATTCATATTGTTGTGATCACCGGTACACGGGCCGAATATGGCATCCTGAAGCCGGTGATTGACGCGATCGATTTCACTCCCTCCATGAAAATGTCTCTTGTCGTGACCGGAATGCACCTGGCCCCGGAATTCGGGATGACTGTTCGCGAGATCGAGAACGATGGCATCCCCATCTCTGCCCGAGTGGATATGTTATTCAATGCGGACACCACTTCCGCGATGGGAAAAAGCCTTGGCATCGGCATTGTGGGATTGATTCAGGAACTGGAACGATTGAAACCCGACCTGGTGATCGTTTTGGGAGATCGAATCGAAGCGTTTGCCGGTGCGATTGCCGGTTTGTTTTGCGGTGCAGTGATCGCTCATATCCACGGCGGTGAGATCACCCGGGGGGGCGTGGATGAATATATGCGCCATGCCATCACCAAACTCAGTCATGTCCACTTTGCCGCTACCGAATCCGCGCGCCAACGAATTATTCGCCTGGGCGAACATCCCGATTACGTTTTCCATACCGGTTCGCCCGCGCTCGATGTGATTCGCCGTATGAAGATACTATCCCGGGACGAATTGGCTCAAAAATTGGAGTTTCCTCTGCCGGAACGATACGCTCTTGTCGTTCAACATCCTATCTCCACTCATCCCGAAACCGCCGCCCTGGAAATCGAAGAGACCTTGGAAGCCCTTCGTTCCTGTCAAATCTCCGCGATTCTCGCCTATCCCAATGCCGATGCCGGTGGCCGCGCCATGCGGGATGTGATTCGTCGTTATGAAACTTTTCCCTGGCTGCATACCTATATCAATCTGCCCCGTCCCGTATACATGAGCCTGCTCGCGCATGCCTCCGTTATGGTGGGGAACAGCAGTTCAGGTTTGATCGATTCTTCTTCCTTCGGCGTTCCCGTCATCAATATCGGCGAACGTCAGGAAGGAAGGGAACGTGGGAATAATGTAATCGACGCAAAGCCGGATCGCGATTTCATTCGGGAGTCTATCAACCGAACATTAACGGATGAGTCTTTTATTCGGGATGCGAAAAATGCTATCAATCCCTACGGCGATGGATACGCCGCGGATAAGATTCTCGTAGTGCTTCAATCGCTCGATTTGATTCGCGCCCGTCAACTCAAGCGTCTCCCCTGGTAAACTCGAAACCCAACGCTTTTAGTAAAAGCTCTTCCTATATCCACCTTTCCTGGTTCGTAAGATTCATTTAACTGCATGCCTTTTTGATGAGATTAGGCATTAGAGATTGATGATTATTAATATCAAAATTTATAAAAATAATTTTCATCTTGAAAAATTGTTGTTTCATGATACACTTGTCATATCTTTACTTTTCAATATTGACCTGATGTTGAATATTCTGATTAAATACTAATGAATTGGATTTGGTGCAATGGAACCACTCTATTCCTGGCTAACGATTCGAATTCAGCGGTAGACAAGGATAAAATCGGTCCGCTTGGTGAATCCTTTTGAGGATATTTGCGTTGATATTAGATGTTCGGATAAAGTCTTTTCCAATCGGATTTATAGCCGTATGAAGAAGATTTCCTCCCCAAGTTGGAGAGGGAGGGTTTGATCGAACGAATCGACACCCCCTTCTGAATCGTCTCTTACTTGGGGGAAAAATCTCAAAAGAATCACGGATTTTCTATTGAAAGCATTCGTTTCTTCTATTGACTAATTCGTTATTTCCAATCCATACGTTGACCGTTAATGGAAGAAAATCTCCGTTTTTTACGTATTCGATTGAGGCGGTTCACGGTAGGACGTATGTAGATTCTTTCAATGCGATTCTGCGAGTTTATCTCTCAGAATGCTTTTTGAGGCATGCATGAATTTGCTAATACCTGAATTTCAAATTTCTTTGGCTGGATTTGCGCGCTCCGTCTTCGAAAAAACCACTCTTTATAGGCTTTTTCGATATGCAAATACGAACGTAATTATGGAAATCGCGCGAAGGCGATGTGTGTGTTTTTTCCTTGAATTCCGGCTCATTGGATTAAATGGAAGTTGCAATCAGGAAGGATTCTGTAATGCCAGAAAAACCGAGGGATTCCATACCAGACTCGTTGGGATTTCCCTCTTTCCCTGATTCATTCTTTATCGATCCCAGGCGAATCGTTCAGGAAGCCGGTGAGAATATCTCTCTCCTCGGTTTGGACGAATTATTGATTT
>CAZFOX010000024.1:0-12457 GCA_964520565.1 uncultured bacterium
TAGCGCTTATGGGACAGCGTCCCCCAACTACACCCACTCTATTCAGCGAAGAACCAGCTTTTTCGAAGATAGAGAGAGAAAATAACGAACGTCACTTTCGGTGTATTGAAGGATTGCGCATTGAAAACTGGTCATATACCCTCCCCACATAACAAAGCCCCGGTTTCCCGGGGCTTTGCGTTGACCCTTTTCACTCGTCATTTCTTAAACCCCTTCACCTGTACCGGCTTCTGGCCGCTTGGTTTGGGCATGAACAGATCGGTGTTCTTCAGGCCGCATTCCTTTACCATCTGCAAAAAGTATTCCGCCCGGCCAAAATTCGCGTTGCCGTTGTTGGTTCCACAGGTGAATTTGACGCCCGCCTGTTTGGCCCGTTTAATGAACTTCGCGCTGGGAATCTTATACGTGTTGTTGATTTCCAAAGCCACGCCGTTCTTCGCCACCGCGTCGATCACCTTCGCCATGCGTTCGTCCGTCCAGAGTTCGTCGTACCGGCTGGCGATGGCTGCCGGCAGGAAGGTTGGATTTACATAGATATCGATGGGTTCGTCGTTCACCACGCCGAGAATCCGGTCAACATACATTTCCATGAAAGCCTGGGGATCGTCGATGGATATTTCATCGTTCATCCAAATGCGGGTGCGCTTCCCATTCTGATCGAAGAAAGTCATGGCGTCCGAGAAGACGTAATCGAACCGGGCAACCGCCTCAGGAGAAAACATCGTCACCCATTCGCGCCCCTCCGCCTGCATGCCGACGAACACCGGCTGCCCCTTCACCGTTTCCAGAAAATCGTAAATGCCCCGGTCGTCGGTGATAGGGAAATTGAGCCCGCAATTGGGAGCGATACCGTAATTGATGCCGTGTTTTCGCGACAGCGCCTTGGCGTCTTCCAGCGTCATTCCGCCTTTCAAATGCACGTGAAAATCGATCAGTGGAAAGTTGGCTTCGTTGAGATCGGCGATCTGTTGGTATACCTCGTCCACGACCGGTTCTTCCACGGCGTCCTCCGCGTCGTCCGGCAGCGGCTTCACACGGATATTCTTGATCGACACCTTGCTTTCGGGATCGTGGCATTGAATGGCGAAGGTTCCCCGGGAGATCCGCCAGTTCCCGTCCGGTTTTCGCACTAGATCGCGCGGCTCGATATAATCGACCAGCAGCATATCGTTAACGTAGGTCTGAACGTGCCGGCCCTTCACGACGATGCGCATATTGAACCATTCGTTGTCCTTGACGGTGGTCAGGTACATATTGCGCACGCCGTACAGGCTACCGGTCTTTTTGAACTCGTAATAATCGCCCTCGCCGTGGTGGGTATTATTGATCTGCACCTCGTACCCTTTTTCCGGCCACCCATCTTCTTGATATTGGGTGTGAAAATAGATCCCCGAATTCGCGCCGGGAGCCGTCATCACATCCGCCGACAGTTCGAAATTCTTAAAATCGGCGTTCTTGACCGGGCCGTTATAAAACAGGTGAGAACGGGGGCCGTCGCAGAAGATCGCCCCATCCTTCACTTTGATAGAATCCTTGTTTTCGCTCGCTTTCCAGCCATTCAACGTTTTCCCATCGAACAGCGATACCCACCCGTCGCCATCCTCGGCCGCATACACGCCCTGCACCAGCAAACCAAATAAAACGAATCCAAACCATCGTTTCCACATGATCGTTCCTTTCCTATTCATAAAAAACCAAATCCTCCGGTCCGATTATTTCAACACGATATTCTCTTTAATCACTCCACCCTTCACCGAATCCACCGTAATCTCAACCGATCCCTCTCCCGAAACAATAAACTGTACCTCGATGGAATCCAGGCCGGGGATGCGTTCAACCTCCACCCGTTCGGGACGGATAGGTACCGGCTCCACTTTCTTGAGGTATCGTTCCACAACGCGGCCGCTGCTGACAACCTTCGCGTTGCCGCCTTTCAGCGAAACGATATCCGGATGGTTGATCGTATGCGCGATATCCTGCCCGCTGCGGGTGGGCAGCATGGCATCGTTACGCACCTCCACCCAAATCCTGTATAGGCTTTCACCCATCGCATCCACCTGAATATCGCCAAAGGAAATGCGTGGCATATTGGCAGCATTGTATAGCGTGAAAGCCATGTTGCGATGCAATTCCTCTTCCAACAGAAAAGAGGGCGGTGCGGATTCGAATTCTTTTTTCCATCCGCCGATCTCGATTTTGCCATACGTGGGATGGTCGAACTCCCGCCATTTCAGCGCCGCTTCACCAAGCAACAGGTGTTCGTTAAACTCGGCTTGCGCCGTATCGCCGGTACGGTTGCTGTGAAACAGATATTTATCCGTCCACAATTCATTGCAAAAGGCGTATATCCCCCGCGCTCCATAAAGCCACTGCGCTTCGTCGCCGAGGGTGGGATACAAATCCTTCCAGGAGATCAGCGATTCATAAAAAGGCAGCATTTGCGCGCCCCGATCGCCAATGAATTCGAGCAACCGTGCATCCGAAGGCTGCATCTCTCCGCCGTCCCGCTCCGGTCCCCGCAAAACCATCCCGCCTGAATTATGATACGATTGGGAAGCGACAATATTGGGACGGTCGAGGATGAATCTCGCCACGGCATGCGTATTGGGCAACGAAAAAGGGAAATCGATCGCCCCATATTGCACGTATCCCGGCTGCCAGTCCCAACCGAAATTCCGGTTGGGATCGTATCCGCCAACGCCGTCTTCATTGACTTGCCCATCGCCGTCGTTATCGATTCCCTCATCCCATAAAAGAGTAAATTCTCCGCGCTCGTCCTCCTTTGCGGGAACCATGAACAATTCGGGATAATCGGGATGTTTCTTCCAGCGCCCGTTCGGATCGCGAATCCGCATTAGGGAAATCTGCCCGTCGCCATTTAGATCGTCCGGCCCGTCTTCGTCGATCAGGCCGTCCCGGTCGTTATCCTGGGGAACGATCCCGCCGCGCAGCTGTTCGGGCGAATGAAAGTAGTAATCGCGCCCGTCCGGATTGAGCGATGGAACCAGGTAAAAAACATACGTATTCAAAAGATCGCGGATTCGTTCGTTTTGCCAGAACGACTCGCAAAGATACCATCCCGTATAGGCAACCGCTTCTCCCGCCTGTACTTCCTCGCCGTGGATATTGCCCGAAATAAACATTCCCGGCTTGCGGCGCGGATCGCCAACGCGCCGGTGGGTGACTTCCAGGCACCAGATTTGCCGCCCGCCGTGGCTCATCCCCAAGGAATAAAAACGGGTCAGATCGGGATACGCCTTCTGCAGTTCCTGGAATATCGCCGCCAGGCCATCCGTATCGTGATACCGGTTCCAGGAAACCTCGACCGACGGATGCGCGGGCGCACCCATCGCCTTGAAAAACTGTTCTTCTCCATCCGCTTCCCATGCCGGTAAGGAAAAGCACCACAAGCCCATCAGAGCGAACAGACAGAACCAACGCACCGTATATCTCATCCCCATATACCTTCTCTTCCAGGCCGATTATTCCAGCCGCACCGTCTTCTCGATCGCACCGCCGCGCGCCGAATCCAGGGTAATGGTCACCTCTCCCTTACCGGAAACCACAAACTGAACCCAGACCGAATCCAGCCCTGGAATGGCGTCGATCTCCACGCGTTCGGGACGGATTTTTACGGATTCCACCTTTTTGAAATAGCGATCCGTAATCCTGCCGGAATTCAGGACAGTCACATTCTCTCCTTGCAACGAAACCGTATCCGGAGGAAGGATATGATGGCGGATATCCTGGGCGGAGCGCGTGGGAATCATCCCGTGATTGCGAAATTCCACCCATATTTTAAACGAACCGTTTCTCAAGGATTCCACCGTTACTTCTCCAAACTCGATGCGCGGCATCTGCGAGGCGTGATAAAGAGAAAACGCCATATTGCGATGGCACTCTTCCTCCAGTAAAAATGAAGGAGGAACGCGTCCATATTCCTTCCGCCAGCCACCGATCTCGATCTTTCCATAGGTGGGATGATCGTATTCTTCCCATTTGACCAATGCGTCGTTCAACAACAAATACTTATCGAACTCGGCCTCGGCCTCATCGCCGGTCTTATCGCTTCGAAACAGGTTTTGATCCGACCAGAGTTCGTTCACGTATCCATAAATGCCGCGCGCTCCATAAAACCAGCCGGTTTCGCCTCCCCAAACAGTATATAAATCTCGGTAAACCACCATGGAACGGTAAAAGGGAATCATGGCTTCTCCCTTGCTGGCTATGGTCTGCATCAGACGGGCGTCGGAATCCTGCATTTCGCCCCCCTCCCGTCCCGGTTCGCGAAGGATCATGCCGCCATTGTTGTGATAGCATTGCATGGAAACGATGTTGGGATGCGCGATCACGAATTGCGCCACCGCCTGCGTATTGGGCAAAGAGAAGGGAAACTCCAGCGCCCCGTACTGCACATACCAGGGTTGCCAGTCGAATCCCCAGTTCCGATTGGGATCGTACCCGCCGGGGCCGTCTTCATTGATATCCCCGTCGCCATCGTTGTCGATTCCTTCGTACCCGAGCAAGGAATATTCGCCCCGTTCGTCGTCCTTGGCGCGAACCATTAAAATATCGGGATAATCGGGATGTTTCTTCCATCGACCATTGGGATCCTGGATGCGCATCGTGTTGATTGCGCCATCGCCGTTTAAATCGTCGAAGCCGTCTTCATCCACCAGGCCGTCCCGGTCGTTATCCAACGGCTTTTTTCCGGATCGCGAGGAATTTGCCGTGTTGGGATCGTAAAACCAGAAATCGCGGCCATCCGGATTGGTCGTCGGAACCAGATAAAAAACAAAATGGTCGAGGAGAAATCGAACCTGTTCGTTGGATTCGAACGACTCGCATAAATACCAGCCCGTATACGCAACCACTTCTCCGGCCTGCACCTCGTTGCCATGGATGTTCCCATCGACGAACATCCCCGGTTTCCTCGATGGATCGCCCTTTTCACGATTGGTGATTTCCAGGCACCATAACGGCCGTTCTTCATAGGACTGCCCAATAGAATAAAGCCGCGCCAACCGGGGATAAGAGCTTTGCAACCTCTTGAAGATATCGGCCAACCCTTCGCTGTCGTGGTACCGGTTCCAGGCAACTTGCACCCGGGGATGGGCGGGAGCGCCCATCGCCTTAAAAACATGGAGATTCATATCTTCTGCCTGGGATCGAGTACCCAAAACAGCCAGAAAGAGAATAATGAAACCGGCGAAAACGAAGATTCGATTCATCATCATTCTCCTTTCAACTCCAATGATCGTTCCGCCATTCCCGCCAGGGCGGAAATCACCCGGATCGTTATCGTTTTTCCCGGCGTTTCATGCAATACCCAGCGAACCTCTTCCATGCCGCCGCTGCCCTTCAGGGAACCGATCCGGGCATTGGCCTCGCCCGCCAGAATATGTTCCTTCGCGCAGGAAATTTCGACACGGGTGGGTAACACTTCCCGGGTTCGCTCTCCATGCGCAAGAACGGTTGGAAGATAACCGGTGTTTTGTATCTTTGCGCAGACATCGAAGACACCGTTTCCCAAATCCTTAATTTCCACGTCCTGAATCTCGATACGGGGAAGTCGATCGGCTAAACCAAGCAACCAGGCGGCGTGACGATCAATCAGATTATTGAATAAATGAGCGGGTGGAACCGTTTTGGCAAAGGGAGCGAATCCTCCGATCTCCACTTTTTGACCGGGGAAGTCGGGATGCTCAAACGGCGTCCAGGGAAGAAAATATTCCGGGGCGTTTTTCTCCAGCCATTTCAGATAGTCCCATTCAACCTGTCCCCGCTTCTCTTCTTTCTTTTTTTCCTTCTCCCCATTCTTTTCTCCTTCATCGGGTGTGGCTTCTTGAATAACCGCGTCCGATGAATTTTCCGATTTCTGCTCTTCTTTCAATTCAGCCGAGGCGTCATCCACTTTCCCCGATGACTCCGGCATATTTTCTTTCTTCTTTTCTTCTTTCTTTTCGTCCTTGTCCGATTGCATCGCGAGTGCGATCTCCGGACTCCAAACGGGAGTGGAAAGCGCCAACCGGCCACGATGGAAATAGATCCAATCGGCTAACGCTCCCTTCACGCTGGGCGAATCGGCCTCTTTGGCGATACCGATTTGTTCCCGATATTGTTCGCCCAGATATTCATAATACCGGACGTCTTCCTTGCGGATTTGAGTCTGTGGTTTTCGCGAACCCGAATCGTCGCCCGACTCCGGCGTTTTCAAGAGTGAACTATTGCTGCTGAAAATCACCGCGATCCCAACATTCGGATGCTCGACGATAAATTCAGCCAATGCACGGGTTTCTTTTTCACATAGTTGATATATCCCCCCATCCGGTTCAAAGTACACATACTCGAACGGAAAGTTTTTATTAAAATTTACTTCCCCAAAGCCATCCTCATTCCATTTTTCATCCTTATCGTTATCGCAGCCTTCCCGAAAATATTTCCAGCGCCCTTTTTCGCCTTTGGCGGCGTCGGCCTCAATGACGATCCGTCCTTCATCGGGATGCGGAATCATGGTTCCCTCCGCGTCTTCGACTCGCAGCCAGGCAATCAGACCGTCGCCGTTTAAATCCTCCGGCCCGTCTTCATCGATCAATCCATCACGATCCGCATCGAAGGGAGTCGAATTTCCGATCTGTTCCACACGCGGCGCCTGGAAATAACGTTCCGCCGCATCGGGATTCAACCGGGGAATGACATAGAAAGTAACCTTGTCGAATAGCGCCTGAACCTCTTCGGTCGCATTGCTGAGGCGGTCCAGAAAAGCCATCGCTGCCTCGGTTCCCGCCAGCCGATCGCCTTCCACACCGCCGACAATCAAAATGGCCGGACGGCGCAGACGTTCCTCCGTTTTTCCTTGGCCGACTTCCATCACCCATACGGAACGTCCCTCCCGGCTCTCCGCCAACGACGACAACTGCATGAAATCCGAATGTTGTTTCTGCCACTCCTGCAAAGCCTGGGAAAGCCGGGCATAATTATGGCACGTCGGCAGGCCAGATTCGCCTTCGCTCCACCCACCGTTACATACAATCATTCCTATCGCCAAAACCATTGAAATCCGCCAAGATCGTTTCACTGGATTACCTCCGCTATCACACGGTACTCCCGCATGTCTTTTGATAAATGAAACACTGGCATATTTTTTCTTCGCAGAAAAGGGTCGTAGCAACTACACAATGGATATCTTCGTTCTCTCATCGGCGATTTCGCATCGTATGCCTAATTCCTCGAAGCCTTGCCATGACAGCACAGATTATGGTTAGATAGAGTAGTAATTTTTATCGATTTTTCGTAAACAGCGATTCAAAATCCAATCAGGGAGGCCGTTGCATGGCGGGCAACCAGACGCAACCAAACGGGATAGGAGAACGGGAAAACTGGAGTTCCAAGATTGGAGTGATTCTGGCGGTTGCCGGCAGCGCCGTTGGATTGGGGAATTTTCTTCGTTTTCCGGGTGTCACGGTGCAGAATGGCGGCGGCGCTTTCATGATTCCCTACTTTCTTGCTTTTTTACTCGTGGGGATCCCCGTTTGCTGGGCGGAGTGGATTATGGGACGCCGGGCGGGACGCCTGACTGGACTCTCTTCCGCTCCCGGATTGTTCGGCGTTTTGACGCGAGGCGGTTATCTGCGCTACATCGGATCGCTGGGCCTTTTTATCCCCGTTGTCATTTATACATACTATGTCTACGTCGAATCCTGGTGTCTGGCCTATGCCTGGTTCTCCCTCCAGGGATCGTTGAACCTGGCTGGATCGAATCTAAGCACTCCCTACACCACGTTCTTTCATGAATTCACAGGTGCGGAACCTTCGCAAACCCCGGTATTTTTTTCGGGCGTCAGCGCGGCCTATGTTTTTTTCCTTCTGACCTTCCTGATGAATTTCTATCTCATTTACAGGGGATTATCCAAAGGGATTGAACGTTTTTGCCGCATTGCCATGCCGTTGCTTGTGATTATGGCCGTCATCATCGTTTTGCGAGTCATCACTCTGGGCACTCCCGATCCCTCAAAACCGGATCAAAATGTGATCGGGGGATTAGCGTATATGTGGAATCCCAATTGGGAAGCCCTCGTCAAACCCGGCGTATGGATCGCGGCTTGTGGGCAGATTTTCTTCTCACTCTCGGTCGGTTTTGGAATCATCATCACCTACGCCAGCTACCTCAAAAAAGAAGACGATGTCGTTCTCTCGGGTCTGACAGCCAGCGCCACTAACGAATTCTGCGAAGTGTGCCTGGGGGGACTGATCGTGGTTCCCGCCGCGTTTATATTTTTAGGTCCCCTTCACATGCAGGAAGTCGCCGGGCCAACCGCCACGTCGTTCAGCGTAGGATTCATGGTCATGCCGCAAATTTTCGACGCCATGCCCATTGGGTGGTTTTTCGGGATCTGTTTTTACACACTTCTTTTCCTCGCAGGAATCACATCATCTCTCTCCATGTTACAACCCGCTATAGCCTTTTTGGAAGAAGGTTTTGGAATGAAACGCCGTCAATCCATCACCCTTCTAGCAATCATTACCTTCGTCGGCGCCAGTTATATCATCCTGTCTCCCAAACTGGAAGCAATGAATATAGTGGATACTTACACGAACAGTCTCTGTATTCCCCTACTGGCGCTGTTTGAGGTTTTTATTTTTATCTTCCTGCTGAAAGTCACATCGGGGATCAAAGAAGCCGGGCACGGCGCCGATATGCGCCTCCCGCATTTCTTCGGATTCATTATAACCTATATAACGCCCGTCTTCCTGTTTCTGATCCTCGGCTGGTGGTTGATCGACGAAATAACAAAATTTTTAAAACCAGACGGGATTTCTTTCACACCAACGGAACAACTCACTTTTGTTTTCATGATTTTCTTTTTTATCCTGTTGCTCTTCCTGCAAACGGTGGCCTGGCCGCGTATGAAACGCTATTCCCTCGCCTATCAGAGAAACTTAAAACCGGAGGACCTGGATTAGAATCTTGCCGTATTTGGAGCAGATAGAAAAAAGATACGGTTTCGGGGAAAAATTCCGAGAGGAGTGCAAGCAATGCAACCAATAGGCTGGATTATATTCATCGTTTCCAACGCGGTCATCCTCACGCTGGTGACGTTTTGTTTTTACCGGGTTCTGACTATCCCCAAAGAACACATGCACGCGCCTTTGGATATCGATACGCACGACCTGGAAGAAACGCCGGACGACGAAGAGGAAGAGGATATCTCTCTTCCCGGTAGTTCAAAATAAGAAAATTCGAAATATCTACATCGCCCGGATCAGCCCCACTACGATACCTAAAAGCGCCACGTCCTGGCCAAGGTCTTTTCCGCCTCGATCCTCAATGTAAATCGGCTTATAAGCAGGATTGGCAGGCTCCAACACAATTTGACTGCTTCCGCGCCGGAATCGTTTTACCGTCGCTTCCTCTTCCAAACGTGCTACGACGATATCACCATCCCGGGCATTCTCCTGCGCGCGAACCACAACAATATCTCCATCGTGAATGCCCGCTTCGATCATACTATCGCCCTTCACTCGCAATCCGAACAATTCAGGTTCCTCGCTGCGGCTTCCAAAAAATTCCGGATCCACCGTCAGTTCGTCTTCGCGCATATCCGGCGAAGCAAGATCGAAAGGGCCGGCGGGAATACGCCCCAACACCGGCATTCGATACGTTCGCTTCAAGGCCGATAAGGGAGGATTTACACCGATTCGCTTTACGCCTCGCGATTTATGCGGATCGATCTCCAAATACCCCAATTGTTTCAGACGATGCAGATGATACCGGGCGCCATTGGTGGAAGAGATGGAAAACTTCCGGCAGATTTCCCTCAATGTGGGAGGGTATCCTTGATCCGCATGATACTGCTCAATATAAGATAGAATACTCTTTTGTTTGGGAGACAGATTCGACATAATGGTCTCACTTTTTTTCATAGCGATAATCGGTACCCCTTCAACAATGCACTTATGTTCACCATTATAATTGTTCATTTGTTCAACGTCAAGATATTTTTTATTCCTTTTTCTTCTTATACAAAAAACGGGAAAATTATCAAAATCCCATTTCAGGATGATTCAAACCTCATCCATACAAAGGCTATAATACCCATAAACGACAGAGAATATCTGACATGAAAGAACGCCTGATCCATTTCTTGTTTTACCGCCACCTGCTCTGGGAATTTCTTCGCCGCGACCTGCAGGCGCGCTATGTGGGTTCGGTGATGGGATTCTTTTGGTCGGTTATCAATCCCCTGATTCTATTGGGAGTTTATACCGTTGTTTTTGGGCTGATTTTCGAACCGCAAGTCAGCCGCTTTGGCCAGGAACGGACCCTGGCATTCGCCTTTTATATTTTCAGCGGTCTTCTGCCCTGGTACGCCTTTCAGGAAGCGCTGGTTCGTACCACAACTTGTATTGTCGATAACAGCCATCTCATCAAGCAAGTACGCTTCCCCGCCAAAGTGCTCCCCGCTTATTTGACATTATCCGGCGTGGTCAACCAATTGATCGGTACGATTATCCTGATTCTGGTACTTTGTTTCTGCGGATATTCAGTACACCCGACCCTGCTGGCGTTTCCCTTGATTCTGATTCTGCAAATCGTTTTTATGTTTGGAGCGGGTCTTTTGTTCGCCACTCTAAATACATACATCCGCGATATCGGCCCGCTGGTATCGACAGGCACGATGATCCTCATGTGGGGATCGCCCATGTTTTACGAAATCGATTCCATTTCTCCCGTCCTGCAAAACCTTCTCTATTGCAATCCCATCACTTATCTGATCGCCATCCATCACGATTTGCTGCTGTTCGGCGTATGGCCGCCTATCGGAGTATGGCTGACATTCACAGGAGCCGCCGTGGGTATATTCCTGGCGGGCTACAGCATCTTCACCCGTTGCCATCGCGAATTCGCCGATCTGATCTAAACAATTGCTAACAGATTTTTCTATTCTTTCACACTCTCCTTGAAGGTGTGTGGTAGAACAACATCCACGGAATGATGGCTTCCGCCATCCGGGTAGCGCATTGGCGGCTTCGAATCCCATATCGGAGAAAAGAGAATAACTGTCCCGGATGACTCAAGAGAACGCGCATGGCCGCCCTGACGGATGGGAAACCATCCGCATTCAGGCACTCCATCATTTCCCGGGGTATTTCGTCATCGGCCGTATCCGAAATAACTCGAATCCAGGTAAAGGATTCGTTTCGCTGCCGAGCAAAACGTGCCACGGCAGCCGATTCCATATCCACCGCCGAAGCGCCCGTCTCCCGAAAGACCGCTATCTTATCCGCCGGGAGGCACACCGCCCGGTTGCTGCAAAAGAGAATGTCGGATGGAACCGCTTTCGTATCGGAAACCGAATGACCTGGCAACGAATTAAACGAATATATTTCATCCTTCTCCGCCATGACGGCATGGCCTATAAGACAATCCCCCACCGCCAGGCCGGGAGACAATCCACCCGCCAATCCAACCGACACCCAGCAAAGAACTGGCGGAAGGTATTTCATATCTTCCAAAAGACGTGTCATTCTTTCGCGGCCTACTCCCGAAACCGCCACACGGACAGCGTACCCCTCATGAGAACGGCCTTCAACGATCCGCTGGGATGGGCTGGGCGCAGCCATACCCAAGCGGCGGCATAAAGGACGCACTTCCTGGGGAATCGAAGCGCAAAAGATAATGGGCTTGGTCATAACCGGCTATTGATTGATTATCATTATCCAACAATTACTTGATAACAAATTCTTTCCTGGCTCTGGGTTTCATACGCCTTACTTACACTACCATTTTTCTCCCCATATGGAAGCGGACAAAAAAAGCCCTCTGGCGGAGGGTGTACCAGAGGGAAACGGTTCGGGAGGAACCGCAGCAGTTGGGAATGTGTGGTGTTCTTCTGTGTGATTGGTGGGTAATCTCTATTTTTACGATGGATAGATATTCTTTACCACCGTCCTTATAAACGTTTTTTATTCAAATCGGGTAACGCACCTCTTGACTTTTGACCTATTGTTTCTCCTTAATTCAATAATATCATATAGAAGTTTTTATGCCAATTTTTTAATCCAGCCCCAAAAATCGCATTTTCTCCACACAAAACGAGTATCACGGAATGCATCATGTTATAAATTATTCAATTATATTTACTTACGGGATTATTATGAAATATACAACTTTGAATTCCTACCTCATATTATCACCGGAACACTCTTATAGATTCATTTTTCTGCAAAAAGATGTATCCTAAACCGATACTGGCCATAAAAATCGCATTTTGAGAAACTGGATTGAAATCATAATATTGACTCACAAGTCCATTTGAGAAAATCCAAATGGACAGACTGAGCCAAGTCCATTGATAAAATCTGTCAGAATGGCGCAGAAGCAATGACGTTTCCGGGTGAGTTTCACTCTGGCGAGAGTACTTTAGAATCCCAAAGAAAGATGGAATCCCGCCGG
>CAZFOX010000024.1:12467-15963 GCA_964520565.1 uncultured bacterium
CGATACATCGTCGACCGCAATATCCGCCGGTCCTCCACTAACTTGAATGATGATATACAGTGGATTGGAACCGGCCTGGGATAGTTGAATCGGACTCTGCACCGCATCCCAGCGATCCAATGGCAGGGTATCTATGGAATGATTCTGATAACCGACGCTTGTGGTCGATCCACTCAGCAGCGCCAGGGTGTACGTTCCCCGATTTCCCGACAACCGTTTGACGGCTGCTTCGGCGTAAAATTGCCGGGGATAAGTGCTGTCTTCCAAAGCGCCCGGTAATATTGTTACGGGTAGCAATACCTGAATCACATCGTCTTCATTCTGAGTAGTGAGACGTAACGAACGTGGAACGGCGGAGGGATAGCGTCGATGATTTTCACTTTCGAACAGGGAAGATGTACCGCCTTCCGTGCTGGGAGGATCGCTTCGAATAAAAGACGGTTCTCCACCGAAATGTTCCACCGGCGTTACAGCGGTGGTTCCCAGGCTGAGATCGAGTTCACGATACCCGTCGAGAAGCCGCATTCGCTCCAAAACCAGAGTCGACTCTCCTTGCTGAGGTCCCACCGCCTGAATCAACAGCAATACACTTTCGGCCGGTTGGCGGAATTCCAGAGAAAATTCGCGGGGTGTCGTAGGGATATCCTGGTGGTACGAAATAGAAACGCCCTGTTCAAAGGAAGGATTTTGGGCATCCAACAGCGCCAGAGCCGCCTGTTGCAGAGGTTCGCCGCTGGCGGAAGCAATCGTGGAAAAATAGACGGAAGTCGCCGACACGGGGATACTGTCTGTCCACAGAGATAACAGCTGAATGGCCTCTCCAGCCGCCAGGTGCAACGTTAAGCGATCGCGGCTTATCTCTACACGTCCCAGATTAAAACCGGGCACAGAAACGATTTGCAGGCCTCGCGCTTCCAGGCTGTCCGGCGAACTTAAATCCCGTCCCGGAGCAGATGCAGCAGGACCGATGGGAATGACGAGCACGTCAAAATCCTCGCTGGAGGAAGCATCCTGCGCCAGGGAAGGCACACAAGCCATCATCAGAGTGCAGAAGACCCAGACGAAACGTCCCAACATCCATTTTCTTCGAAAAAGATACGTCTTCATCTTCCACCTCGTTCTCATCACTGCCTTTCCGAATTATCCGGTGATTGGATACCGTTTTCAATCCATATCAGTTTGTCTTCATAATTGCGCGTGGCTAAAACATCCAGATCGCCATCGCCATCCAGATCGCGGCACTGCATGACATACATTTCTCCACTGGGAGATATTTTACTGACCGGGAAAGACGCTCGATCAAATTCGTCCCAGCCGCAGACCGCCAGCAACGCCAATCCATCCTGGCTGCGGTGCAAAGCCACCAGATCGGATTCTCCATCCCGGTCGAGATCAGCCACATCGAAGGCCACGACTTCTCCAGGAGGGAACGGCCTGATTTCGGAAATTCGGGTAAAGAATCCGCTGGAACCGCCGAGAAAACGTTGAACGCCTCCGCTGAAAACCAGCACAGTCAGATCGAGGATGCCGTCTCCATTTTCATCGCGGCAAACGATTTCATCGGGATAATCGCCCTGAAGGTTCCAATCGGTGCGCAGGGTTTGAATCCATCCCAGTTTTCCCCCCTGATTTTGATAGATACGCAATTGTTCTTCGCCTTCCGGTGTCCGAATGGCGGCAATCAAATCGAGATCGCCGTCGCCATCCAGATCGCTGCCTTTGATCGATCGCGTCGATCCCTCGAAATCCAACCGTTGTCCGATACGCATTTGCCCGTTTTCCACCAGAACAGCCAAAATACTATTTCGCGTTCGAATCAGGATATCGGTGTAATTGTCTTCATTTAACCGCCCGGCTGCCAGCGATTGATAGCGGACTCCATTCCCCAGATCGTAAATATCGGGCAGGCGCTCTTCCCGAAGATCCAAAATCCCACCCGCCTTATAAAATCCTTTTTCATCGGCCAGGTAGGCAGACAGATTCTCTTGCGCCGCATTGAGAACGAATAGATCGGGTGTCGCATCGTTGTCGATCCGGCCGGCGGCCAGATTCGCCACACCGAGTTGGGCTGCAATCCGATTTTTCAATTCAAAACGGTTATTGCTGAATTCATAGAATCCGATCGTCCCTTCATCGTAGTGAGCGACGGCCAACCGTTTTGAATCGGACGATTCGGAAACAACCAACCAATCCGCCGGTCCCATACGCGTTCCACTAACCGTGGCGGAAGAAAAAACAAACACATCCGCACATCCTGGCAGCGGAGTTGCTGTCGGTGTGGAAGGCGTGGGAGTCAGCGCCGTTGGAAGAGTCGGCGTCGGTGTAACCGGTGTCGGTGTAAATGTTGGAGAAGGAAGAACTTGCGTAGGTGTTGGTTTCTGCGTCGGCGTGGATGTGGGTACCGGCGTATAAGTGGCCGTAGGTACAGGCGTCAATGTGGCGGTTGGTACAGGAGTATCGGTCGGTATTGGAGTCTCTGTCGGCGATGGTGTATCGGTTGGCGTTGGTGTATCGGTTGGCGTTGGTGTATCGGTTGGTGTTGGTGGTATGGGTGTTATCGTCTCGGTTGGAGATGGAGTATCGGTTGGCGTTGGTGGTACAGGCGTCAACGTATTGGTTGGAACAGGCGAAGGTGTGACTGGCACATGGTAACGGTTGACTTTGAAGCGAAGCGAAGCGAATTCGTGAATCCCCCCTGGTTTTATTGTGACAGTAAAAGATGTGTCTTCATGGATGATAACTGAATCGATTCCATCCGGCCACGGCTCTAAAACCGACCATTCGAATGAGCCTTCCGGATAACTTCCGAAATCAAGAATCAGGTCGTTTAACCGATAGGAGCTGGTATAAGATGTTTCTCCCGGGGCTAATACAATCGGTGGAACCGGTCGAAAAGAACGAGTTAAAAAAGAAGACGCTTTAATATTTGTGGTTTGAATAATAAAATTGGCACCCGAATGGTCATCAATATAAAGCGTCAGATTTCCATAGTCCCCCGGTTCATCAAATGGGGATGCCGAAAGAATGCGAATGTCAGAACCGATCTTTAATTTCCCTTTAAGCCGCGAATCGGTGAAATTCCAGTTCACATCCAGGTTTTCGAAGGGCGTATCCGGATCGAAAACATAATCCGCCAGATTGAGAATAAACGGCGCTTCACGGGTTGTCAGTACACGGATATCGGGAAGCGGCTTGATCCATCGGGGAGGAGCCGGCGTTTGCGTGGGAGTGGGCGTGATCGTCGGCGAGGGAGTATGGGTTGGCGTTGGGGGTATTGGCGTCGGAGTGGGAACGTGCGGAGGAAACTCAAAGGGGAATTCTTCCGTGGAACTCATGATCTCCGAAGGTGATGTATAACCCCATTGTGTAATCGTCACGTACCGGACGACACGTTGATCCCGATGAAACGGCAGTTCCATCCCCAGCGCCAGGGCGGCATCGAAACCATTTATCTGTCCCGGATCCGTCAGATTGTCGTAATCCGCATCGCGCCAGG
>CAZFOX010000025.1:0-7505 GCA_964520565.1 uncultured bacterium
CTATCTACCCTCCATTCTTCAAGATATGGGAATGCAGACCGTATTCCACAAACTGAACGTCAAGCCGGGGAAACCGCTCTTATTCGGCTTTCTTGGCGATGCCTATATTTTTGGATTGCCCGGCAACGTCGTTTCGGTGTTGACATCCTTCCACCTCTTCGTCAAACCGGCTCTGCGCCTTCTAACCGGAGTAACCGCCTGGCGCAATCCAGTTACGTACGCCCGCATCGCATCCCAGTTTCACAATCCCGGGTCGCGTACTCAGTTTGTACGCTGCCGTCTTTCTTCCCAAGCGGATGGTCTCCCGCTGGCTATCCCCACAGGACGGCAGGAATCGAATCGGCTCACATCCATGTTGCAGGCCGATGGTTTCGCGGTTATCCCCGGCGATGCGGAAACCGTGGATGAGTTGGATATCGTGGAATTCATTCCCCTGTGATATACAGGAAGCGCGGCACCCACAGAGCCTATCAAATTTGAATTTGATTCGTGGAGAGCGACATTGCCCGAACTACCGGAAATAGAAACCATTCGCAGAGCGCTATCCAATCGGGTGTCGGGACGCCGAATAACCAACGTAATCGTTCTCCGAGACGACTATATTGAACGAGGCCTTTCGGATATCTTTCATTTGAATAATTGCAAATACCTTTCCTTCGAACGGCGCGGTAAATTTCTCGCCGCCCATCTCACCAACGATTGGGCGATTCTCCATCATCTGGGCATGAGTGGGCGGCTGCTCCAGATTCCCGGCGATTCCCCGATCGCCCCCCACACTCATCTCCGCATCCAATTGGTCGGCGGCTCGGAGGAATTGCGGCAGTGGGATCCTCGCCGTTTCGGGTTTGCCGCCTTCCTGCGTTCGGACGAACTCGAACGCTTTCCTCCATGGATCGGCCTAGGAATCGATGCCATCGAAATCAAACTCTCCGAGTTCCGGTCGCTGTTGCAGGGACGAAAGCAACCCGTCAAATCGTTCTTATTGGATCAACGCCAAATTGCGGGACTCGGCAATATCTATGCGGACGAATCGCTCTTTCGGGCGGGCATTCATCCCCTGCGGGTTTCAGGCGGCCTGTCACACCGGGAAACGGAAAAGTTATGGAGGCAGATACGGCAGGTACTTCGCGAGGCAATCGCAGCCGGAGGTTCCACTACGCACGATTATCAAACGCTGGATGGAAAACTCGGCGAGTTCCAACGCCATCACCGCGTATATCGCCGAGCCGGCGAACCGTGCCTAGATTGCGGCGCAACGATTGAACGATGCGTGATGGGAGGAAGAGGCACGCATTTCTGCCCCCACTGCCAGCCGCAATCGTTGTCAGCCGAAAAATGAAGATGGATGCGCTGAAATTCTCTCCGGAAGAGAAAAAAGGAAGCATGGAACCGAAGAAGGGATGTCATCTACTCCGCAGTGCTGAAATCGCCCGTTTCATCGCGACCGGCTTTAAAGATCAGATCGTTGATGAAATGTTTGTACTTCGACTCCACAATACTGGCATTCCCTTGTAATGCCACGCGCATTTCGTATTTGGGCTTCACATTCCAGAACCAGCCGCTTTTGGTAATTTCCACACGCTGGACGAAATCCACGTTCAATGACAATTCCTCTTTTCCCCCGTTCGGATTGAATCGGATAATACCATGAGAAGGGATCGGTATTTTGCTATCGCACCGGATTTGCATGCAAGCGCTGCTGATACTAATGATTTCCCCTTCCGCTTCAATGGGCGGAATCTGCCTTCCATTAATATAAAGGCTTACAGGAATCTCTGCTTGAAATCGCGGTAACCACACACTTCCCCGGTTCACATCAATGGGATGAACCATGATTAGATCCTCCTGGATTGGCCGTATACGGTGCCCTTCCGTAGGCTCTTTTTTACGACCTCTCCCTCATCAACCCTGGAGGATACTGCAACCAACCATCATATCTCCTCTATCTTGTTATGAAACGCTTGTTATGAAACGCACTGGATAGAAGATATCTCATCAATCGAGTCTTTATAATCTTTTTCACCCTTTCCATCTCAATGGACTAGAATGGTATACTCATTTAAGAATGAAAACACCTATAGCTAAAGAACATCAGTCTGTAACAATTATAGGCCATATAATAGTAAAATCAAATATTTTTTTATAAATTTATTGCTGTCTAGGAGGTATTGCAATGCGATCTTTCTTTACTAAATCACTGAATTTATAGAAATTATCATCTTTATATTGCACATATGATCATCCAAAAATTTCCCATTAAATAAAATCAGGCGAGGAGGTTTCTGCTCACAAGTTATAATACAGAGTTACAATTCAAACAAACACACACCTCGCGGTCCCTGTAAAGACATATCCCGGTCTTGTCATTGAGAATGGAGTGGAGCAATTCACTCCCCCTCGCCAAAACATTCGCAATCCCTCTGGATTGAATTACAATCGTTCCATAAAAATCTAACTCAAGATATTTGAAATTCGGGTATCTGCAAATTCTAGCAAGGCTCCAAAAGTAATCTGAGAGACAAACTCCCAGAAACGCCTTGATAGAATCTAACCAAAGATATTTGAAATTCCGGTTTCAGTAAAATCTTTCAAGGCTGCAAAAGTGTTCTGAGAGATAAACCTGAAGAACTGCCTGGAAAGATTCAAGAACCGAATGGAATAACCGAGGCCGTCCATGTCCCAATCGATCGAACGACGCATACAGGATCTCCGCGATGAAATCCGCCGCCACGAGTATCTTTATTACGTTCTCGCGCAACCAGAAATCTCCGACCGGAAATTCGACGAGAAGATGCGCCAGCTCGAGGAACTCGAAGAACAACACCCGGAATACCGCAGCCCCGATTCGCCCACGCAGCGTGTGGGAGGGCAGCCGCTCGATGAATTTCAAACCGTCCCCCATCGCACGCCGATGCTTTCCATTGGCAATACATACTCGGAAGGAGAACTGCGCGATTTTCATGGGCGGGTCTTGAAAGGACTCGGCGGCCAGAATCCATCCTATGTAGTCCAGCCTAAAGTAGACGGCGTGGCTATTTCTCTGCTTTACCGCCAAGGTGTTTTTGAACGGGCGGTTACCCGTGGCGATGGAAAAATGGGCGACGATGTCACGCAAAACGTCCGCACCATTCGCTCGTTGCCTCTCAAAATGCAGGGCGAAGATATTCCCGCATTCCTCGACGTGCGCGGTGAAATTTACATGCCCACCGAGGCGTTTTTGAAAATGAATCAGGAACGCGAAGAGAACGGCGAGCCTCCATTCGCCAATCCGCGCAACGCCACTGCTGGAACCTTAAAACTCCTGGATTCGAAACTCGTCGCCCGCCGGCCTTTGGATCTATTCGTGCACACCATTGGCGAGTGGGAAGGGAAGGAATACCAATCCGATTATGAATTAATGGAACAACTTCGGTTTTGGGGATTTCGCCTTGTTCCCGGCTGCACCCTGGAACGATCCATCGACGACGTTGTCGAGCGCGCTCGCGAGTGGGATCGCAAGCGCCACGAATTGGAATTCGAAGTAGACGGCCTTGTCGTCAAAGTCAACGATTTCGCGCAACGCGAACGCCTGGGCTTTACTTCCAAAAGCCCCCGCTGGGTCATCGCCTATAAATTCGCCGCCGAAGAGGCGGAAACTACCCTTCTCAATATCGAACTCGGCGTTGGACGCACCGGCGCGGTAACGCCGCGCGCCATTCTCGAACCGGTTCCCCTCGCCGGAACCGTGATCCGGCATGCTACCCTGCACAATTTCGAAGAAATCAAACGAAAAGATATTCGTATCGGCGACCGGGTTATCATCCAGAAAGGTGGCGAGATCATTCCCAAGGTGGTACGCGTTCTAACCGAAAAACGCGACGGTTCCCAGACGGAATTCCAACCGGCTCCGGTCTGTCCTTCGTGCGGCAGCGAAATCGTCCGCGAGGGCGATGAAGTCGCTTATCGCTGTATCAATCTTTCCTGTCCCGATCAACTCAAACGCCGCATCGCCCATTTCGTCCAGCGCAGTGCGATGGATATCGAAGGTGTCGGCGAAATGTTGATCGAAGCCCTGGTGAATAAAAACCTCGTCTCCTGCCTTTCCGATCTCTACCATCTCAAGAAAGATGACCTGGCTGCACTCGAACGCATGGGAGAGAAATCGGCGCAGAACGTTCTCGACGGTCTGGAAAAAAGTAAAGGCCGTCCCGCCGATCGCTTTCTTTTCGCCATCGGCATCCGCCACGTCGGCAGCCATCTCGCCTCCGTGCTTCTGGAAGGACGGCGCTCGATCTGGGAACTGAAAGACCTGTCGAGAGACGAACTCTCCCTTATCAACGAAGTCGGTCCCACCGTAGCTGAAACGGTCTACGATTTCTTCCATCAGGATCGCAACCTGGAAGAACTCCACCGCCTCCAGGAAGCTGGTTTGCCATTCGAGCAAGAGATTCTGCAACGTCCCGAAACCTCCGGTTCCCCTTTCGCCGGGAAAACCATCGTTCTCACCGGAACGCTATCCAAATACACACGTGAAGACGCTTCCGAACTCATTCGCCAAAAAGGAGGGAAAGTCACCGGGTCGGTCAGCAAAAGCACGGATTATGTCCTGGCGGGTGAAAATGCGGGTTCCAAACTAACCAAAGCGGAAAACCTGGGTATTGCGATCCTTTCCGAAGAGGATTTCGAGCGGCTGTTGAACGAGTGAGATGATTCGTGTCTGTAACCACATTCTGGCACGAATTCTGCGTTTTTATCCGGCAGCACCCGTAGAGTCTGGAAGGACAGGCAAAAATGGCCGACTTAAAAGCCACCCATGGGCAATATATTCCTCTTGCTCGCAATCAAACGTTGTCTTACGTCCCCTCTTCCTACGCGACAACGCCCCGCGCGGGATATGGGGATGCCTATAAAGGCCAATCGTTTCATGACGTTTTGAACCGGACTCAACTGACCTCCGCCCAGTTGAAATCCATGCAGGCTCCGAATAACATCCGTACCTCGGCGAAACCAGCCGCATCGGGTACAACCCCGAGCGTTTCCAGTTCGCCCACATTTATCCCCAATCCCAATTCGCCCTATAACCAAAAACTCCTTCAGGAAACCAATCAACACATTCAAAACATACCGCCCGTCGTGCCCAAGGACGAAGTGACCGACCAACTGATTCTGAGTAACATGCAAGAGTACGCCAATCAAAAGGCAGCGTCGAAATCCACACCCCTGGCAACTACTCAGGCCGCTACTTCTGAGCCTCCTTTGCAACAAGTTCCCGTCGGAAATTCGCCTGTTAACAACTCGAATTCCATGTCCGCGGAGGACACAACCATTCTCAACGCCATCCTGGCCAAGAATGCCATCAATCCTTCGTCGGTGAATACACAACCGGCAAGTTCCACCGTCACGCCGCCGGTTTCTGTTGAAACCAGTCCGGCGCTTCCCGAGATAGTCACCCAGGAAGCGCCTGTCCAATCTTCTTCCTTGAGCGGTTTCCCGGCCTATATCCCGGTGGCGAAAATCACCCAACGATCCACCGCAACGCCGGTTCTGGAAAATACGCCCGTTCTGGAACCCATGATCGAAAAACAGGAAACGTCTTTGGCCAAACTGGCTTCGCGTGAAGAGAATGCGGAGGAATCCTCAGAACCACAATCCGCCGAGTCAAGCCATCCCAATAATGGATTTTTCAACGCCATTGGCTCATTCTTCGGGAACATCGCCAGCGCCGTGACGCTTGGATTCTATCGCCCGGCCAACGATCCCGAACCGACCGGTTTTGCCCGCGTGATCGATCCTTTCAAAAAGATCGTTTGGGATGCGCCCAAGAGCATCATCGTCGACGCCCCTGTGGGAGCCTATCACGACCTCAACAGCGGCGAGGAAAAAGCGACATCCAATAACACTCGCACAATCGCCATGAATACCGAAACAAATTCTTCCCGAACCGCCCGTCATTTCGGCCATTCGCGAACCTCTCTGCGCCGGAATTACTATAGCTGAGCGCTCTCTTCCCAATTCAATTTCATAGTAGGGAGCGCGGATGTCCCCGTTTGCAAACCATTGCACAAAAATCCAAACTCTGTCTATACGTTTGTTAAGAAGAACTGCCATATTAATAAATTTAAAATTCTATAAACTGATCGTATTGTTACGATTCAGTCTCATCGCTGAGTTTCAATGTGCGTACCCGTCTTTCAATAAACAACAATCCACCTGAGAACATCGCATCCCTGAAAAAGCATCCAATATAATGGGGAGATCCATATCATGAAATGCTATTCAAGCCGTATAACCAATGTCTTTTCCCGAATAGCGCGCGTCGAAAGCCAGATACCTCTGCGGCGAAATAACCGATCGCATAATCGAGGCTTCTCACTCCTATTTTCTCTCATGCTTATTTCTTCCATGATTGAATCGACCTTCGGTTCCCAGGATGTTCAGAATAACAATCCAGCCCTATCGGCAATAACACATTCCCCTCTGCATACCCAATCCATCCTCCCCCAGGTGGCGTCGGACGATGGCAGCCAGATCGATATCATGATCGTATATACTCCTGCGGCCCGCCGCGAAGCGGGAGGCGAAGAAGGCATGGAAGAGGCGATCCGCATTGCCATCGACAACACCAACCAAATATTCGAGCGGAGTTTGATTCCGACCCGCCTTCGCCTGGTCTATCAACAGGAAGTTTCTTATATAGAAAAGTTATGGTATTATGAGAAAAATCAAAAATGGTATGTCGACGATCACGCAGACCGTCGCGCTCTGGCTGGTAAATCAGACGGCGAGATGGATGCTATTCATCCCCTCCGCGACTTGTATGGCGCCGACATGGTTTGCCTGCTAAATACAGGCGCCGGTTCCAGCGCATACGAGCAGCCTTTTTTCGTCGCTCAATGGAAAGGAGCCCGCGACGGCGACGTTTTTCAACACGAGATGGGGCATTGTTTTGGCTGCGCCCACGCCGTAGGCGATACCTGGTCGGGCGATCCTCCCGGATGCGAACAAGGGGCGGGAAAATACCGATACTCGCATGGATGGCATTTGTTTATCGGAAACCAGCGTTATTCAACCATCATGGCTTACGATAATGCCGATTACCGATTTTCCACCGCGTCGATAAAAATCCGCTATTTCTCGAATCCCGACGTTCTCTATCAAGGGATTCCCACAGGCCGGCCGGTCGGCGAAGCCGACGAAGCGAACAATGCCCTGAGTATCACAAAAATGGCTCCCACCGTGGCAAAATGGCGAACGGCCGTCGCTAGCCCCGAACCGCCTCAGAACGTTGAAGCGACAAAAGGGACTTTGGGAGAAGTGACGATCACATGGAACAAAGTAATGGGCGGTACGCACTATCGAATTTTCCGCTCGGAGCAAGAAACCCAGTATCCCACTCCCATCAGTCCATGGCAGCATTTTCCGACTGCCGAATACCATGATACAAGCGGCGATCCGTTCAAGACGTATTATTATTATGTCCAAGCGGCGAAAAGTACCCACGGCACCTTGCCGAGCGGCCTCAGCGA
>CAZFOX010000025.1:7515-15942 GCA_964520565.1 uncultured bacterium
GTTGGCGGGTGCTCTCTCCTCCGACCGGCGTCCAGGCCTCGGATGGGACGATGTACAAAATTATTATTGTCTCGTGGGATCGTGTAGAAAAAGCGACTCATTACCGAGTCTGGCGATCCAACACAAGAGACGGAGAAAAACAACAGATCACCGAGTGGATCAGCAATCTTTCGTTTCAGGATAATACGGTTCAACCACTCACCCCCTACTACTATTGGGTGCAATCGGGCGATCCAGCGAAAAGTATCCTACCCAGCGGCTTTAGCGAGAGCGACAGCGGATGGAGCGATCTGGTTCCTTCAACCGTTAGCGCCACGGACGGCGATTTTTCCGATAAAGTGCGCGTGGATTGGAAAGCGGCGGACGGCGCGTCGTATTATTGCGTGTATCGTTCCGATAGCGTCACAGGCGAAAAAACTCCCGTCAGCGGCTGGCAAACGGCCCTGAGTTTCAACGATACCACGGCAATCGCCGGTAACATTTATTACTATTGGCTACGGTGCGCGACTAACTCGCATGGTTTCGATGGGACCGGCTATAGCGAATCCGACCGGGGATGGCGCGTATTGGAAACGCCTTCCGGCTTAAAAGCGAGCGATGGAACCACAACGGAATCGATCCGCATTTCATGGAACGTTGTCCCAGGAAACGCTCAATACCGCGTCTATCGCAAGGAATCCCCCACCGGAACGCCGACCGCCATTGGAACCTGGTTGAACCAAACGGAATACGAGGACGCGGGTATACAGCCAGGCAAACTATACTATTATTCCATTAAAGCAATGAGCCGGTCGGCACCTATCATAGAAACGGCGTTCAGTAATACCGACGAAGGATGGCGGGCGTTACTTCCCCCAGCGGGCGTGAAAGCAGCCGATGGCGTATCCCCATCGGAAATCCGCGTGGAATGGGAAGGCGTTTGGGGCGCGAATGTTTATCGCGTTTATCGCGCCAATAACTGGAAGGGGGACAATAAAACAGCTATAACGGGTTGGATTTCTCAGCGGTTTTATGTGGATAAACAGGTTTCTGCCGGGGATAATTATTACTACTGGATCGAAGCCGCCGCCGATGTGCAAGGCCACTATGCCAGCGCCTTAAGTCAGCTTGATGCGGGTTCCGCCGGTCTGGTTCCACCCGAAAACGTCGTGGCGTCCAAAGGAGAAAATTTCGTCACCGTTACGTGGAAAGCCGCCACCGGCGCGAAATACTACCGGGTCTTCCGTTCCACGAGTGTGGATGGAGAAAAAACAGCCCTAGGCGACTGGAGCACTCAATTGAAATATGAAGACCGCTCAATCGCGTTGGCCGTTGTGTTTTATTATTGGGTGAAGGCGGCGGATACCAGTTCGGGGGCGGGTGCCAGCGCGTACAGCCATTACGATGCCGGGTATCGTTCGCTTTCAGCACCCAAGAATATCAATGCATCCGAAGGCGACTTTTTGGATTACGTTCGGGTGTCCTGGGAGCCGGTTGACATGGCGACGCACTATCGGGTTTTTCGGGTCGACGAGCCGAATGGAACCAAAACCGCCGTGACGGGATGGCTATCGATTACGGGATTTCTCGATACCAACACGACGCCCGGTCATATGTATTATTACTACGTACGTGCAGCGGGCGATGCCAATGGAAAAGGAGCCAGCGAATACAGCGCGGGGCGGGGTGGATTCCGCGCTCATCCAGCACCCATGAACGTAGCGGCTTCCAACGGCGCTTCGACGGAAAAAATCATCGTGACCTGGACGCAGATCACCGGGGTGTATTATTACCAGGTGTTCCGTTCCGAAACACGAGACGGCACGAAACTGCGTCTCAGCAATTTTCAACGAATCGGTCGTTTCGAAGATATTACCGCTAAACCCGCAACCATTTATTTCTACTGGGTCAAAGCGGCATTGGGTCAAAGCGGATACGGTTCGACCGATTTCAGTGAATCGGATTCGGGGTGGACTTCTCCCCCCGCTCCCACCGGTTTGAAGGCGTCTCTCGCGGAATATTCCAATAAAATCGTCGTGACCTGGAACTCCGCAGCGGAAGGCGCTTTTTATCGTCTCACACGGCGGGAAGGTACGGACGGGCAGATGGTCGACATTAGCGAATGGCGAACCGGTACCGTCTACGAAGACATGGACGTTAAGCCCGGTGTAACTTATTACTACTGGGCTCGCGCGGCCAATAACAACAAAGGGGATGGGGCGAGCGATTTCAGCAACGTGATCGGAGGTCTTCGAGCCCTAGATCCTCCCAGCGGAGTGGGAGCGATGCAGGGAAGCGAAACCGGGAAAATTGCCGTTTGGTGGAAAAACACGGAAGGCGCAATATTTTATCAGGTGTACCGCTCCGAAACAGAAGAGGGTGAACGAGTTCCGATATCCGGGTGGCAACGCTCGATTCGAATCGAAGATCCCGATGTGAAAAGCGGCGCCGTGTATCGCTACTGGGTGAAAGCGGCGATGGGATGGACGGGATTTGCTGCGTCGGATTACAGCGAAACGGTCGCGGGGTGGTTGAAACCGCCTGCACCGGAAGGCATCGCGGCATCAGACGGCATTTTCGAAGACAAGATTCAGATCAAATGGGATTATCCACTATCCGGTTTCTATTTTCAGGTTTCTCGATCCGATTCCATTGAAGAAGAAAAAACGGTACTTGGTTCGTGGCAAACCGATTTTGAATACAACGATACCACCGCCAAACCGAACGCCATGTATTACTACTGGATTCAAGCATCGCCCGATCCCAACGGCGCGGGCCCAAGCTTGTTGAGTTGGAGCGATACAGGGTGGAGGCTGCCTCCCATACCCGGAAAACCCGGCAATCCCCAGCCCGCCGATGGAGCGGCCGGCGTTTCTATTGCCACTGGCTTGGATTGGTCGGATTGTTCGGATGCATACAATTACGATTTGATGATCTGGAAAGCAGGCGAAGAAATTGTCACCCAATTGGCGGAAACCGAAATAATCCCGATCGAAGCGCCTCCATTGCTTCCCACGGAACAATTGGAAGAGAGTGCATACACTCCCGAGCGGCAGCTGGAATACCAGACCACCTACTTCTGGCAGATTGTCGCAAGAAACCGCCGCACGATCACTAGCGGCCCCATTTGGCAATTCACAACCGAAAAGCCGGTCTCAATACTCGAATGGGAGGTTTATTAAACGCATTAGCGGTCAGACAAAAATATCGATATCGATGCTTCGATCTCCCGCTCTTCCTCAGGTTGGAGAGGCATGCTATAGATAAAAATGTAAGAGGGAATGTATCGATCGAATCTCTTTTTCATAAGCCGGGAGAATCCATTCAATGAAAACGCCTTACCCTATCGGCATCGTCGCGTGCAGCGCGGAAGGCGCGGCACTTTGTTACCGCACCCTTTGCATCGAAGGAGAGCAATTTCTAGGACGATACGGCCATCCGGAAATATGCATGCATACGCATTCGTTCCAGGATTACATGAAATTCATCGAAGCGGACGACTGGGACGGCGTGGCGCGCCTGATGATCGATTCGGCGAAGAAAGTCGCCCGGATCGGCGCGGCCTTCGCCATATGCCCCGACAACACCATCCACCGGGCTTATGAAAAGGTGGTTGCCGAGTCTCCCATTCCCTGGCTGCATATCGCCGAAGAAGTAGCTCGAGAAGCTCGCAATTGGGATTACGATAAAATCGCCGTTCTGGGAACCAAATACTTGATGGAAAGTCCCGTCTATCGTTCCGTATTTCAGAACGTCGGCCTGGAATACGCCGTTCCCGTACGCGAGGAACGCATCCGGATCAATGAAATCATCTTCAACGAGTTGGTTTACGGAAAGTTTCTCGAATCGTCGCGTAACTATTTCTGCCAGGTAATACGGCGCATGAAACGGCAGGGATGTAATGCCGTAGCTCTCTCCTGCACCGAAATCCCTCTGCTCATTCAGCCGGAGGATTCCCCACTCCCCACCCTCGATTCCACTCGTCTCCTGGCGCGCGCGGCCTTGAAGAAATCTATCGGGGAAGAACCGCTCGCCCCCCCCAAATCCAAATCGCGTTGATACAAATTCTTCTCTTCCTCAGAGAGGTTTTTTTATTCGATGCCAGGAATTGGATTCATAACACGTTTTTCCTTCCAGGAAAGGCGATTTTCCCTCCGAGCCTGAAATTCTGGAAGAAAATCTCTCGTTACGCTTAGAATGATGATTCGGCAAAAAGTGGCTTGAAGACGAAACTCACGCTATATCTTGTACCGGTTACTTTGATCTAGCCACAAGGTCTTGTAGATAGAATTTACGTTGATGACTTTTTGCCGTTTCGTCTTAGAATGGTTCTCATAATTCCGTTCCTATTCGCGTTTCGAAAAAGGCGGTAATGATTGGCTTTTTCGAAGATGGAGCGTAAAATAAGCGTACATACTTTTGAGAACCGCTCTAATCATTGGATAGATTACTCTTACGATAATTAAAACGGAATCCAAATCGGGAGCAGGCTAAGTTGAACGATTTATTTTTAATTATCCTTGCGGTTGGCGTCTGGTATGCTTTAATGCGGTTCATCTTACCGGCGCTCGGAATTCCCACCTGTATGACCGGCGCGTGCCGGATCGAGAAGCCCATCGAGAAGGAGTCGAAGACGCATGACGGAGAACAATAAGCGAATCGTGGTGATTGGCGGCGTAGCGGCGGGAACCAAAGCGGCGGCCAAAGCGCGGCGGCAGAATGCAAAGGCCGAGATAACGATCTATACCGACGAAGCCTATATTTCGTACGCAGGTTGCGGTCAGCCGTATTACATCGGCGGCGAGATTCTGACCAAGGACAACCTGCTGGCGCGGACGCCGGAACAGTTTGAAGGCGCGACGAATATCGGCATTCGAACGTTTCACCGCGCCAAGCGGATCGAACCGAAAGATAAAACCGTTGAATTTGAGCGGCTCGATTCGGGCCAATCATTAATGGTCCCCTACGACGCGCTGGTTATCGCCACGGGTGCGTCGCCCATCGTCCCTCCGATTCCGGGAACCAAGCTGCCGGGCGTTTTTACAGTGCGTACGATTCCAGACGCGGAGGCGATACGCCGCCGGATCGACTCGGGTAAAGTGAAAAACGCGGTGGTAGTGGGCGGCGGTTATATCGGCCTGGAGATGGTCGAGAACCTGGTCAAACAACGTGTTCGCGTCACGGTGGTTGAACGCGAACCGCAACTGGCGCCTTTGTTCGA
Organism: uncultured bacterium; assembly: GCA_964520565.1. Lineage (GTDB taxonomy): Bacteria > Hinthialibacterota > Hinthialibacteria > Hinthialibacterales > Hinthialibacteraceae > CAZFOX01. Next base: position 12,716 of record CAZFOX010000025.1, read on the forward strand.
CGAAGACATCGCCCTGCATATCCGCAATACTCTTCTGCAGAAAAATGTGACGATTCTGACCGGCAGTTCGCTGGAAGCCATCCAGGGGACGGCCAATGATGGCGTGAAGAGCGTTATGGTTGCGGGGAAAGAGATACCCGCCGACCTGGTGATTCTATCGGTGGGAATTCGTCCCAATACGAAACTGGCGAAAGAAGCGGGGATCGAACTAGGACCTACCGGGGCCATTCGAGTCAACGAACGTCTGCAAACCAACTATCCCGATATCTATGCCGGGGGAGATTGCGCGGAGAGCGTGCAATTGATCACCGGTAAACCCACCTGGGTTCCACTCGGATCGACTGCCAATAGGCAGGGGCGCGTGATTGGGATCAACGTAACCGGTGGGAACGCCACGTTCCCTGGCGTTTTGGGGACGGGCATTTTCCGCGTATTCGACCTGAATGTAGGATTGACTGGATTAACCGAGAAAGCGGCTCGAAAAGAGGGTATCGATTACGAAACCGCTATCGTTCCGGTGGACGACAAGCCGCATTACATGAGCGGCCCGCAGAAGGTGATCGTCAAACTGCTCGCAGAGCGATCCACCCGCCGCCTGATCGGTGCGCAAGTGTGGGGACGCGGCAAGGTGGATAAGGTCGTCGATACGCTGGCGACGGTTCTCTATTTCAAGGGAACCGTGGACGACGCCATGCAGTTGGATCTGGCGTACGCACCGCCTTTCTCACCCGCGTTGGGCAACGTGATCACGGCGGCCAATGTGTTACAGAACAAGCTGGACGGTTATACCAAGGGTATTCTGCCGATGGAAGTAAAACAAAAGGCCGAGCGCGGGGATGAGGATTTCATCATGCTCGACGTGCGGCCACCGGAGATACGGTCGCAGGTATGCCTGGAGACGTGCGCCAACATTCCCATGACGGCGCTTCGGCAGCAATTCGACGAGTTGCCTAAAGACAAACTGATCGTTACGTCCTGCATGGTGGGAATGACGGCCGCGCAAGCATACCGCGTTCTGAAGCAGAATGGATTCGACAACGTGAAATATATGGATGGGGGCATCACCGCCTGGCCCGATCCGATTCCACGGCCGATCAAGAAATAAGAATCAATTCCTCCCCCCGTTGATGGTTGATATCGCGGGGGGATTTTTTATTATCTGATACATCAACTTCCAGTTGACCCAAACATGCATTTGTTGAAAGAGACCGAATTTCCTTTCGGGAAGCAGAAGGGGATGTATAATTCAAAAACAGAATTCAGGAGTCAGAATGAATTCTCCAGCGAGGTCATTTCAAGACTTAATCGTTTGGAAAAAAGCGCATGAGATGGTTCTGGCTGTATATCGAATAAGCACTGATTTTCTCAAATCGGAAATTTATGGACTAACCTCCCAGTTGCGCCGTTCGGCTATTTCCGTACCGGCCAACATTGCTGAAGGATTCAAGAAAAAAGGAAAAGCGGACAAACTGAAGTTTCTCAATATTGCGCAAGGATCGTTGGAAGAAACGCGGTATTTTCTCATTCTTGCAGCCGATCTAAAATAGAGAGATACCTCTTCGTTATTGATTCAGATCGAAGAGGTAAGCAAACTGCTGGAATCATATTCGAACAAAATAGACTCCTCTATAAAATAGAGGCATCTGTTTAGCCCTATGCATCGATTCAGACATCTGAATCGATGCAAATTGATTTTATTCTGAATTCAGAATTCCGACTCCGGAATTCTGGAAGAAAGGTTTTATATCCATGCCCGGAATTTCGCTCCAGGAGCTGTTGCAAGAGAAGATCGTGGTCTTTGACGGAGCGATGGGAACTTCTCTGCAAAAACGCCATCTAACAGCAGAAGATTTCGGCGGCCCGGAACTGGAGGGCTGCAACGAAAATCTGGTAATCACCTGTCCTGGTGTGATTGAAGACGTCCATCGGAAATTTCTGGAAGCGGGGGCGGATGTTATCGAAACCAACACTTTCGGTGGAACGCGGCTGGTGCTGGCCGAATACGGGCTGCAGGATCGGGCGGCTGAAATCAACCGGGCCGCGGCCCGGCTGGCGCGGAGGGTGGCCGATGAATTTTCTTCGACCGGAAATCCTCGTTATGTGGCGGGGTCGATGGGGCCGACTACCAAGAGCATCTCGGTCACCGGCGGCGTCACATTTGCCGAACTGGTACAGAATTTCTACGAACAAGCCAAATCGCTGATCGAAGGGGGCGTCGATCTGCTTTTGCTCGAGACCTGCCAGGATACGCGGAATGTGAAGGCGGGAATCATCGGTATCGAGCGGGCGCAGAATGAAATCGGCTCTCATCTCCCGCTGATGGTCAGCGGGACCATCGAGCCGATGGGAACCATGCTGGCCGGGCAGACTGTGGAAGCGTTCTATGCCTCCATCGAACACGCGAAGCCGCTGGCGGTGGGGCTTAATTGCGCCACGGGGCCGCGCTTCATGACCGATCGTATCCGCTCACTGTCGGAGATCGCCGCCTGCTGTGTCAGCGCGATCCCGAATGCCGGATTGCCCGACGAGGAAGGAAGATACAACGAAACTCCGGAGATGGTGGCCTCGGTGTTGGAAGGTTTTATCCGCGAAGGATGGGTCAATATTCTCGGGGGATGCTGCGGAACCACGCCGGACTATATCGCCGCTATCGCTGCCATCTCGGAAGGTAAAAGTCCTCGGAGACCTACCCAAAACGTGCGCTGGCATGTGTCGGGGATCGATTATCTGGAGTTCACCGACGATAACCGCCCTATCATCGTGGGCGAACGTACCAACGTCATCGGCAGCCGTGCGTTCAAACGGATGATCGCCGAAGAGAAATACGAAGAAGCATCGGAGATCGGACGCAAGCAGGTACGCACCGGTGCGCAGGTCATCGATGTGTGCCTTGCCAACCCGGATCGCGATGAGAAAGCGGACATGGATCGCTTTCTCGGTTTTCTGATAAAGAAAGTCAAAGCGCCTCTGATGATCGATTCAACCGACGCGGGAGTGATCGAACTGGCCCTGCAGTATTGCCAGGGGAAGGCGATTATCAATTCCATCAACCTGGAAGACGGCGAAGAGCGGTTCGCGCAGGTGGTTCCTATCGCGAAGCGGTATGGAGCGGCGTTGGTGGTGGGCTGCATCGACGACGATCCCCAGCAGGGCATGGCGCTGACCGTGGCGCGCAAGGTGGAGATCGCACGGCGTTCGTATGACCTGTTGACTACAAAGTACGACTA
>CAZFOX010000026.1:0-7225 GCA_964520565.1 uncultured bacterium
TCGTTTCCTTGAGGGGAAACAAAACACAGAGGAGCGATTCTCCCCGAAGCGATCCCTGTTCCGAATCGATGGGATTTTCATTAATCGTAAAGCTCAGTTGAGGCCGATCCAAACGAGCGGTCAGAAGCGCGATACCCAGCGAGGGATACTGGGTGAAGAATTCGCTGGCATAGGTGTTTTGGAGTTCGTTCTGGATGAAATCGGCCAATCCGCGTTCATTGGGCCGATAGTTCCGGTTCCAGTCTGTAGGGACGAATTGCTGAGAGACGTCGATATCCTGATCCAGATTGACGGATTCATCCTCCTGAAGGTCTTGCAAAGTAAGCATATGTTTTTTTAGGTAAAGGATAGGGTTATAGAGGGTCATTCCAGTAAGGTTGGTAATCGAACCGGCAATTCGTCCGCCGATCCATTGCAAATCGACTGCAACGCCCTTGCCAAGGGAGACTTCGTGTTGGGTTTTCAAGGTTTCCTGCGACCAGTGATAAATATTAAAATCGTAAACTTGAGAACCTTCGTTGGAATATTGAACGAACAGTGGATTTTCTGATGATGTCTCGCCGGGACGGCCAGATGGGGAGGACATCGGCAAAGGAAATGCGATAGGACGATGAAAAGCGAGAGTGTATTGGTTTCGCACAGGGGAATAGATGGAACTATACGTTGTGGATTGGGCGGTGTTGGCGGATGCGCGTGTTTCCATCACGCATATTTGATTGACAGAAACCTGACCCTGCTGGCGGAGCGCCCCGATGTAATAAGCGCCGTAGGCGAAAAGAATCGCCCAGATGGGAACGGTAAACCAGGCCCATTCCAGACGCCCCAACAGACGGAACACGACGTAATTCACGGGAACGACCAGCAGAATGTAGATCCCGAGATAAATGGCGATGAACCAGGTTCCCGGCAATTCGGCCTGGATCATCGATAACAGAAAACTATAAATAGATTGATCGATATTCCCGACCACCCGGGCGCTAAGGGGAAGATAACTGCTGGCGAGATAATCCTTAAAAATAGTCTGGTGAACCGGATCGGAAAACAACGGTTTGGCGATGGAAGCCGCCACAAAGAAAATTCGGCCTGCACCCCACGGCCGTTCGATCAGAAAAGGATCGTCCTCCGCCTTCAACCAGATGTGGAGATGAGGATCGTCCAGCAGTTTTCCGGTGGCGATTACGATGCCCGATCGGAGAACCGGTTGTTCCGATTCGGACGGATTGGTCAGACGAGTGTCGGTTTCCAAGGTTCGCGAACCGGTGAGAGCGATCGGAGAATAGAGGCGGAAGGGAGAATCGTTCAACTGCGGCCAAAATTCTCCAGCGGCCAGAACGAGAGTTCCCCCCATCTGAATCCAGGATTCCAAAGCGGCGCTCTGTTCGGGAATCATGGCGGTGGTTGGACCTCCATCCCAGATCAGCACATCGAGATTTTGATAACCGATGGTGTGCCGGGGGAGGAAATCGGGGGTTGTATATAGTATCCGGCGGAATAATTCCGTTTCGGTATCTTCGGGACGATGGGCGAATTGAACGTGGGAATCGCGTTCGGCGCTGATCACGGCGACGAAACGGTCGGTTTCCGAGTATGTCGTTGGGACGCTGACCATTTCGATTTGCGTTTCTTTGCGTCCCGAACGAATATAGAACTCGAGTTCGTCGACCATCTGGGGGAAAAAGACGGTCAGATCATACGATTTTTTGGCCTTTTCCGGGAGATTAATCGGGATGGAATATTCAACGATTCCGCCTTTCATTCGGACGACCAGGAGACCCTTGAACGCTTCCTCATGGTTGGTTAATTCCACGGTCAGGGGAACCCAGGATTCGTTTCGCCGGTAAGGCCGTTCGGGATCGACTCCGACGTAGACATTGGCGGTAATCGGGGTTTGCGTTCCCTGAAGTCCAGGAAGACCTTCACTGGGGATAGGAGCATCGATATCTTCCGGCTGTGCCCAGCATATTGAGGAAAATACCCAAAGGAGGATAAAGATTTTCAGGAACTGCTCTCGGAGATATGAGTAAGGTTGTATCGAGGATTTATTTACGAATGGATAAAATCCCGATGGCGGCAGACGATCCAGTTGGCGAAGTATATTTCGGAACAAAAGACGATCTCCCTTTAAATGGAACGACTCCCCTAGCGCTTTCCGGTTCATCCTGGACAACAAGACATACGATGATCAATACAATAAACCTTCTCTTTGGAAAAGGATAGACTTAAAAACTTTCTTTGTCAGATGAAAACATCTAATTCAACCCTATATAATGCGATTTTAAGATTTTTTATCCCTTTTCGCATAGAAACACGGCATGAATTGGAATTAACTGAATCTCTTGATTTAAACGCATTTCCACCAGCGAATGTCTCATAGGAAACGATAAAAATTCATGAATAGAGGCGATCCGTCGAGAAGGGGATACAATCGATAGGAGAGAAACAGTCCAAGGAAACATTCGAAAGAACGTTAAATAAATTCTTATGAATCAGGTAGTTGATAAGGTTGTGAATCGAAAAAAGAATGCCATCACTCTGGATTTTCGTAAGGAAGAAAGAGAATTAGACGTCGCTGAGTTTTGTCTTTCTTAACGGGAGGATGGATGATAGTATATCGTTGAAAGCCCAAGATTTATCAAAAGTAAACCTATATGCAGAGTTGGAGGAACTCCTTCTATATAAGAATCCGAATTAACATTCTCTATGAATAATACTATCCAGAGACAAACAAGGTTGTTTAGTGGATACCCGCTTCTAATGCGGGAGATGCGTGTTTTTTTTCGCAGTAATAAAGCATTTTTGTGCATGTTATTGTTTTTGGGTGGATTATTACTGGTCGTACAGTTGAATTGGTCGACTTTTGCGTCGCATTGGCGGGAGAACCAGGAGATTGAAATTGCCTGGGGAGCGCGAAACTTTTTTTATTCGTTGGCCAATGGACATCTTCTCTTGATTTTATTTTTAATGCCTTTTCTTCTGGCACCCGCGATTGTGGAAGAACGCGAAAAGAAGACGCTCGACCTATTGGTTTCCTCTCCCATCTCGATCTATCACCTGGTTTTCGCCAAGTTAATTTCTCCTTTGTTCTATATATTTCTGTTGATGACCGGTGCCGTGCCGGTTCTGGCGCTTTGTTTTTTGGGTGGCGGGCTGGGGCTGGCGGATATTGGTTGTACCTATGTATTGTTTCTAGCGACGGCGGTTTTATATAGTTGTTTGGGATTGTTTTGTTCCACTCTGCGTCCGCGGGTTTACGAAGTGTATCTAACGGCGGTGGGGATGACTGTATTATTTTGTCTGGCGATTCCCTTTCACGGCAGTATTTGGAATTACATATCCGTGGTCAATTGGAAAGAAGGAGAGGCCATTAATCACGGATTTCAATTATTCAGTCCTTTTTACGTTTTACGAAGGATTATCTTTGTCTCCTCGCGGATCGACCGGGGAGCCTTGTTAATCGCGTTCGTCATTCTCTCGCTGGCGGTAAGCGGCGTTCTTTTTCTGACAACGATCGCCATGGTGCGGCGGATTGCCTCCGGCGCGGCCACCCGTATTCCAGAGATAGAGGAAGAAGATGAGGAGGATCTGCTCAAATTCCACCGGCGCGATTATGAAATCTCATTTAATCGGACATCCCAAGATGGAAATCCGGGTCTGATATTGGAACGCCGGGTGCAGTGGTTTGCCCGCCTGCCCGTGCTATTACGGCTTTTTTATAGTGCATTAATGATATCGGTTCTGACGCTGCCGCTGGCTTCTTATCAGGGATCGTGGCTGTTTTTATCGTTACCGTTCGTTTCGGCCGCTTTTTTTACTTTGCCGCTGGCGGCCACCAGCATCAGTTCGGATTACGAACGAGAGACCATCCATCTGTTACGAACCTCACTACTCAGTACGCGCCAGATCGTTTACGCCAAGTTCGCGACCTGCCTGCAATATAGTTTTCTGATCGCGCTGGCGCTTTACCTCCCAGGAATGCTGGTTCAGGTTATATGTTCCCTGCTGGGGTATGAAGTCGATCTAGTAACCGGTTTTACGGATCTGTTTGCGATCGTATTCTATCCGGTCACGCTCTTTTTCTCGCTGGTGGTGTATACGGCCTGGGGAATTTTTTGTTCGGCGTTTTTCCATCATTCCAACCGGGCGCTGGTCGCATCGGGCGTTGCGATTTTGTTGACGCTCAGCGCACCGTTTTTAATTCCCCAGATCGGTTTTTTTGCCCTATCGGCCGTTTCCTATTTTGTTACGTTTCTATTGATGTTTTTCAGTCCATTGGCGGGCATTACCACCCTCTTTCCCGCCGGGAGCATAAAATATCTGGATCGTTCGTTGTTTACCTTGCATGGACAAGACGAGATATCGTATTATTTCTCGATCGCTCAATGCTTGTTTTTCTGTGTCTTGACGTATTATTTACTCAATCGGGCCGAACAAGCCCTGGAAAACCAAGACCGGTAAGAGACGTGGACATCGGGCGAACGGCGCATGCGGATTTATTCCCGGAGAGATCGGCCTGTTTGGGATCGTTTGAACTTTCGACGATGGTGCGAATAAACACCTTGTCATTTTTCCGGGCTAATGATATTGTGATAGAGAATAAAAGCTCATCATGCAATTTCAATATCGAATCCAGCGTTTTATTATAAGAACTCTGACAAGGAGTTACTTCGGTATACGGGTTAATGGTTTAGAACATATCCCCTCTTCCGGTCCCATCATCATCGCGGCAAATCATTGCAGTTTTTTGGACCCGCCGATTATTGGACTCGGAATTCCCCGGCAAATCACTTACCTGGCGAAAGAGGAACTTTTTGCTATTCCCATTTTGGGGTGGTGGCTTCGATTGGTCGGTTCGTATCCCGTAGCCCGGGGACGGGGGGACGTTCGGGTGTTGAAAACCGCACTGAGGCTCCTGAAAGAGGGGAAAACATTGTTGATTTTTCCGGAGGGGACAAGAAGTGCAGATGGAATCGTGCAGCCCCTCGAGAGCGGTTTTGCCTGGTTGGCGATTAAGGCGAACGTGCCGGTGATTCCCCTGTATACCGCGGATACCTACCGATTGATGCCTCGCCAGGCGCGGTTTCCGAAACCCGGCGTGATCCGTCTGGAAGTGGGCGAGCCGATTTTACCGGAATCGGAGGATGCAGGGGATTCGCACGAACGAATCGAGCGGTTTGCCCAGCGGGTGGAATCGGTCTTAAAAAAGATGGAATCGGAGTGGAAGGGTGCGGCAAACGGAAAAGAAAAATTCCGGTATCCAGCCGCTGAGGCTTAACACGAAACGAAATTCTTGTAGAATCCATTGCGATTTGGGTATTTTTCGAGAGCGAAGAGCCCAGACAGGCAATCGATCAATAATACAGATTTTGGAGCGAGCTAGATGATAGGTCAGGAACGAGAGCTGGCGGTTTCACAGACCGCGGAAGAGCCTGTTGCATCGGAAGGACAGGTTCATTTAACAGACGACAACGCTTCCGATGAGTATATGCATGAAGAAGATTTCGACATGGGCGCCCTGATCGATCAGACAATGTCTGATATCGAATCCGGGCAAGTCATCACAGGTATAGTTCTGAAGGTCTCCTCGGATGACGTAGTGGTCGATATCGGATCCAAGTCCGAGGGTGTGATTCCCCTCAACGAATTCCTGGAAGACGGGAAGGATCCGAACGTCTTTGTGGGAATGGAAGTGGACGTCATGGTCGTTAAACGGGAAGGCCGCGATGGATTGCCGATCCTCTCCCGTCGACGCGCCAAGGAGCGAATGGCCAAACGCAATCTGCGAAAAGCATTCAAGGATGGCACGCCGGTTCGCTGCATAGTGAGGGAAATACTGCGCGGCGGATTCCAGGTGGATGTCGACGGCGTTCGCGGATTTATTCCCTTTTCCCAGATGGGTCCCGGCGCCCGTTCGGCGGACGAACAGAAAGCGCTGATCAACCAAAGCATCGAGGCCAAGATCCTCGAGATGCGCAGTAAGCGCGATCTGATTCTCTCGCAGCGCCAATGGCTCGACGAGAAGCGGGAAAAACTGCGCAAGGATACGCTGGAGAACCTGAAAGAGGGTTACTGGATTCGGGGCATGGTCAAGAATCTGACCGATTTCGGCGCGTTTGTCGATCTGGGCGGATTGGACGGCCTGTTGCACGTGAAAGACATGTCGTGGGGGCATGTAGCGCATCCCCGCGAGATGGTCAAAGTCGGCGACGAATTGCAGGTCATGGTGCTCAGCATCGAAGGCGACCGCATTTCGCTGGGTCTCAAACATAAAACACCCGACCCGTGGCTCTCCGTGCAGGAAAAATATCCTCCGAATTCCATTGTCGGCGGCAAAGTAACCAGTTTGACAAAATACGGCGCTTTCATCTGCCTGGAAGAAGGCGTGGAAGGCCTGATTCATATTTCGGAAATGTCTTGGACCAAGCGCGTGCATCATCCGTCCGAGATATTAAAGGATGGCGAGGAAGTGCGCGTGAAGGTATTGAGCATCGACGAGGAGCGGCAGCGGATTTCACTGAGTCTGCGGCAGACCACCGTCGATCCGTGGACGCTGGCCAAAACCAATTATCCTTCGGGAACCGTTATCGAGGGCGAAGTAACGGGAATGACCGATTTCGGCGCTTTCGTGCGATTACCGGAAGGTGTGGACGGCATGATTCACGTGTCCGACCTCTCCTGGGGTGAGAAAGTTTCGCATCCCAAGCAGGTGCTGAAGAAAGGTGAGAAGGTTCGCTGTAAAGTGTTGGAAATCGATCCCTCCCAGCAGCGGATTTCGCTGGGTCTCAAGCAATTGGAACCCGATCCGTGGCTGCGAGCCCGGGAGAAATATCCGGTGGGTTCAGCGATCCAGGTGAAAGTGACCCGCATGACCGAATTCGGCGCTTTTGTGGAACTGGAGGAAGGAATCGAAGGTCTGGCGCACATATCGACGCTTACCACGGAAAAAGGTCAGCGAGCCGAGGACGTGGTGAAAGTCGGCGACGTGGTAACGATGAAAGTGATCAAGTTCGATCTGAACAACCACAAGATCAGTTTATCGCTAAAGGATTACGTACAGGAACAGGAACGCCAGGAAGTGAAGAAATACATGTCCGACGTTTCCGGCGGCAACGCCACTCTGGGCGAGCTGTTGGGCGAGCAGATGCGGGCGTTAATGGAAAAACAACAAAGCCGGATGGAACCGGCTCCAGTTCCTAGCCAGCCCGAACCCACACCCGAACCGGTTGTG
>CAZFOX010000026.1:7235-15851 GCA_964520565.1 uncultured bacterium
CGGGAGTTGTGAAAGAAGTTCCGGTTGCCGAATCGGCTCCAATCACGGAAGAAGCGCCTGCGGTCGAACAAATCCCTGAAGAGGAAAAGCCGCAGGAATAAAATATTTCAATAACGTTGATCCATCATGAAACCGGCCTTGCGGGAAACCGCAAGGCCGGTTTTTTTTATCTGCCCTTCAGGGTGAAGCTAAATGAGTGATTCATAACCAGGGGCGATTGCCTCTGGCTACTATTTTCAATCCTCAACTAATACCAGATTATCGCGATGCACGACCACGGCTGCTTTGCGGGTGTTGAGAATTTCCTGAATTTCACGGCTGGAGCGTCCCTGGATTTTCTGCAGATCGCGGGAGGTTATGCTGGTTAATCCCCGCGCCAGTTCGTTTCCCTTCAGATCGGCGATCTGCACCAGGTCTTTGAGACCAAACTTGCCGATGGTTTCCCGAACGCCGGAAGCGAGCAGGCTTTTTCCGCCTTCGCGCAATGCTTTAGCCGCTCCGTCGTCGATCACGATCCGGCCGCCGCAGGGAGATTTGGCAAAAGCTAGGTAATATTTCCAGGCGGCCATACGCTTTTTGGAAGGCATGATCCAGGTGGCCTGTGCCTGGCCGGAAAACAACTCGCCGACGATCCCCGGTTTGAGACCGTTAGAGATCACCACGGGAATGCCTTTGGAAGCGGCGATATGGGCCGCCTTTAATTTGGAGCGCATGCCTCCCATGGAGAGCGGATCGGTTTTGTCTTTGACGAACGATTGGGCGTCTTCGAAATCCTGATCGATAATAGGGATCAGTTCGCTGCCCGATTTTCCCTTTTCGAAATTCCGGTAGAGGCCATCCACAGTCGTCAGCAGGATCAAAAGACCGGCGTTGACATGACCGGCCACCAGAGCGGCCAGCATGTCGTTATCTCCGAATTTCAATTCCTCGTGGGCGACAGTGTCGTTTTCGTTGATGATGGGAACCACGCCGATAGTGAGCAGGTGTCCGAGCGTTTCGCGCGCGTTGAGGAACGAATTGCGGCGATCCAGATCGGAACGGGTTAGCAGAACCTGAGCGGTGACGATCCCATGTTCAGCAAATAACTGATTATAGAGATTCATCAGGCGTCCTTGCCCGATGGCGGCGTAAGCCTGCTTGAGATGAATGGACGCGGGACGGCGTTGAATGCCCAGAGCGCGGAGTCCCGCACCCACGGCTCCGGAAGAAACCAGCACCACTTCGATTCCCTGCGCACGAAGCGCGGCGATTTCCCGAACCAGCGATTCGATCACGGGACGGTTGAAGTGGGTTTCTTCCTTATCGATCACTCGAGTGCCGACCTTGATCACCACTCGCTTTACATCCTGGAGGTGAATTTCCTGAAAGGTTTTTCTGGGCGTCATGGCGTTCTATGCTGTATCCATCGATTGGACATCAGGATAAATCCTTTTTTGATGATCTGGCAAAAAGCGACTTGAAGACGATAATCACACTATATCTTGTACCCGTCACTTGGATCGATCCACGAAGTCTTGTGAATCGAATTTTCGTGGATGACTTTTTGCCGTTTCGTCTTTATTAGAAGAAGTGTAATGGCGAATGGTTCTGGCTGGAATCCTTGGAAGGGGATGAATAGGCGGTTTGACGAAAAAAGGTTTCGACAATCGCCTGGCGCAAGGTTTCGGTATGGTCTTTATTCAAAGCGGAGATCAGGAAGATTTGCTCGGCGGGGATTTCGGGACACTCTTCCCGAAAAATTTGCAGGGCTAATTCCCGTTCCTCCGTCCCATCCAGAAAATCGCTTTTATTCAGGGCGACTAAATAAGGGCGGTTCAGAATGGAAGGATCGTAATGCCGGATTTCGTGCTGGAGATCCTTGAATGTAGCAGCCGAAGTGGAGGGATCGTGTGGAGAGATTTCGATAACGTAGACCAGTATTTTAGTGCGTTCGATATGCCGTAGAAAATCGAGCCCCAGACCGACGCCTTCGTGCGCGCCCTGGATAATGCCGGGGATATCGGCAATGACAATGGTCTGGCCATCTTCCAGATTTAGGGTTCCCAAAACAGGCTGCAGAGTTGTGAAGGGATATTCGGCAATCTTGGGGCGAGCGCCGGTAATGGCGGAAATGAGGGTGGATTTCCCGGCGTTGGGAAGCCCGATAAGCCCTACATGGGCGACCATTTTCAGTTCGAGAATGACGTTGCGTTCCTCGCCGGGTTGCCCCGGTGTGGCTTTGCGAGGAGCCTGATTGGTGGATGTGGCGAAACGGGCATTGCCTTTTCCACCGTAACCACCCCGCGCAACGACCGCTTCGCCTTCGGTATCTTCCAGATCGATGAGAATCTCACCGGACTCTTCATCTTTTACCACCGTTCCCGGAGGAACTTCGAGTATCAAGTCGGCGCCATTCGCTCCGGCACGATTGTTTCGACCCCCGTGGTTGGCGTTTTCCGCCCGGTAGAAAGGCTGGCTATGAAGTTTTTCCAGGGTGTTGAGACCGGGATTGACGCGAAGGATAATCGATCCCCCGTTGCCGCCATCGCCGCCGTCCGGGCCACCGAACGGAACGTATTTTTCATGATGGAATGAAACGGCGCCGTTCCCACCGTCGCCCGCTTTCAGGCGCAGTTTGATGCGGTCTATGAAGGAACCTTCCAGATAGCCCATGAGTGTGTCGATCGCACCATCGGATTTTAATGGTTTAGGTGATTTAGCAAAATACGTTCGGATTCGCGTTTCGAAAAAGTCGGTAAAGATTGACTTTTTCGAAGATGGAACGTACCAATCAATGCACAAACTATTGAGAACCGCTTTACATCTTATCTGTTTGTCGCGAAGGGGGAAGGATAACGGCTTTATGATCCCGTACGCGACCGTATAATCTTCCTATCGATGATAATTCATGCAACGTACTATCGTTCCCTCTTCCGCCGGGGGAGAGTGTGGGTGAGGGGTGAAAATGAATCACCCTGCGGATATTCGCTTCCCACCTATACGATTTCGTGCGTATCTATGACCAGGAGAAAAGGACGATTATGAAAGTACTCGTGACGGGTGGAGCCGGTTTTATTGGATCGTATATTGTGGATGAATTAATACGGAGGGGACACGATGTGCGGATATTCGATTCGCTCGATCCCCAGGTTCACCCAAACCAGGAAAGACCCGATTACATGAATCCCCATGCGGAATTCATCCAGGGCGACGTACGCGACAAAGACGCTTTGGAAAAAGCCCTGAAAGGACAGGAGATCGTTTTCCATAAAGCGGCCGCCGTCGGCGTCGGGCAATCGCAATACCGCATTAAACATTACGTGGACGTCAACACCGGCGGAACCGCCAATCTGCTGGATATTCTCGCCAATTCTAAACACGCGGTTCGTAAATTGATCGTAGCATCGTCGCAGACCAGTTATGGCGAAGGGTATTGCGAATGCTCCAAGCACGGCCGTATCAAGCCGGAATACCGCCCGGAAGCGCAATTAAAAGCCGGGCGCTGGGAACATGAATGCCCCCAGTGCGGCAGCGTCATGAAACCGTTGCCCACCCCGGAAAACTCGCCATTAGCTTGTAAGTCGATTTACGCGCTGACCAAACGCGACCAGGAAGACATGTGCCTCAGCATCGGCGGGGTGTATGGAATTCCCGTCACCGCGTTCCGGTATTTCAACGTATACGGCCCCCGGCAGTCGCTTTCGAATCCCTACACCGGCGTGATCGCCATCTTCATGAGCCGCCTGGCCAATGGTAACAAACCGGTGATTTACGAGGATGGCCGCCAGTCGCGCGATTTCATCTCCGTGCACGATATCGTGCAAGCCAACATGCTGGCCATGGAAAACGACGCTTCAAACGGGAAGGTTTTTAATGTGGGTTCCGAACGAGCGACCACCATCGAGGAAATTGCCTTGATGCTGGCCGACATCTATGGAGTTTCCATCACACCGGAAATCACCGGACAGTACCGCAAGAACGACACCCGTCACTGCACCGCCGATACGTCGCGCATCCGCACCGCCTTGGGATTCAAACCATCTGTCTCGCTTCGGCAGGGTCTGGAAGAAGTGGTCGAATGGTCGAGAAGCATCAAGGCGGAAGACCATTTCGAAAAAGCCGCCCGGGAACTATCGGAGAAGGGATTGGTGTAAAACCATTTCCTAAACTATATTTATGAACGAACGCATTATCCCAAACGATCCCTTGTCATTTATAAAAAAATGCGTCCTGGACAGGCACATCTTATGGACTTATCATGTTAATATGAGATTGGAGAAAGGAGACGCCGATTATGACTTGCCATGTATGCGGTTCACATCTTTCTTCGATCTATACGGATATCCCTATTAAAACCGGCGAACGCTCTATCGTTATTTTCAAAAATCTACCCGTTCTACAATGCGACAACTGCCGGGAATACTTAATCGAAGATTCCGTGATGGAACAGGTAGAGACGTTCCTGGAAAACTCTGACCGAAACATGGAACTACAAATCGTTCCTTTCGCCGCATAAAACCTAGAGACCTATGAAGGGAGTGAAAACCATGCCTGCGCTGGCTCCCAAACGGCTTTTTACTGTGGATGAATATTACCGGATGGCACAGGCCCGGATTCTGCGCGAGGACGACCGTGTCGAATTGATAGAGGGGGAAATCGTTCAAATGACACCGATTGGAAGCAACCACGCCGCAACAGTTCGATTATTGAATGCGTTATTCATTCGAGAGCTGAGTAAATCGGTTATTGTCAGTACGCAGTCTCCGGTTCATATCGACGCTTTCTCGGAGCCGGAACCTGATGTTGCGCTTCTTAAACCGCTCGCCGATCATTACAGAAACTCTCACCCAACCCCCATTGATATTTTTCTGGTCGTCGAGGTCTCCGATACCTCGCAGCGGTACGACCGGTTAACGAAAATCCCTCTCTATGGAAAATCCGGTATTCCCGAAGCGTGGCTGATCGATCTGGAAAAGAAGGTTGTGGAAATCTACACGAATCCATACGATGAAGGGTATCGGGATGTTAAAACCGTGACGCCGGATGATACTCTATCTCCGCAGGCGTTTCCTGAATTGCGCCTCCGCGTGGGCAATATATTGGGAATGCAAACCTGACACTTTCTAGCTCTCTTTCCTCTTCTGGGAACGGAAAAAGGAGAGGGAGAAGATTCCATGCCAAACGATCCAATCGCATCGTTTTTCGATTCTCTACGCCCTTGCCAGGAAAGTCAGATTCTGGCGGAATTCGTTCATCCTAACCCCGGCGACCGCGTTTTGGATGTGGGATGCGGGACGGGGTATCTCGCTCTTTTCATCGGTTGGAAATACCCTAATTGTTCGGAAATCGCCGGCATCGATATCGTTCCTTCTCTTGTTGAACAGGCAAATCGAAACCGGGATGAACTCTATAATCTCACCGGGAATGAATTACCTCCCATTCATTTTTCTGTCTTCGATGCAAATACTCCGCAAGTATTAGGAGAAGGATTCGATGTATTGATATGCAATCCCCCGTTTTTTGCCGCGAGCGACTCGCGCCCCGCCAGGTCGCCGAATCGCCGCATCGCCCGCCAGGATGGAGAAATGACGCTACAAGGCCTTTTTAAATGCGCCGCCCGCCAACTTCGTTCCTGTGGCCGGACGGGGATAGTGATTCCTTCACAACGAATCGATGAAGCGAAGCGATGTGCCGAAAAAGCCGATCTGGAAATCGTGCAAGTCGCGAAACACGATTCGATCCGTAAGCGGTCGGGTGGTATTTGTCTGATCGAATCGGTTAAAAGAGAACCTTCCTGAAGTACGCGATGGTTTTTTCCAGTCCTTCCTGCAGGCTGACTTTGGGTTCCCATTGCAGGCGGCTTCGCGCCTGGGTGATATCCGGCTGACGCACCTTGGGATCGTCTTCGGGGAGTTCCCGAGTCACAATCTCGCTGTGGGATCCGGTCAGTTTCAAGACCAGTTCGCCCAGTTGACGAACGGTCATCTCGGAGGGATTGCCGATGTTGACAGGATTGGAGATATCGGATTCCAACAACCGGATAATGCCTTCAACTTCGTCGGCCACATAACAGAAGGAACGAGTCTGATTGCCATCGCCAAAGACGGTCAACGGCTGGTTTTGCAGCGCCTGGGTGATGAAGGTGGAAACCACCCGGCCATCTTCGACCCGCATGCGGGGGCCGTATGTGTTGAAGATGCGTACAATGCGGGTTTCGACGCCATGATAGCGGTGATAGGCCATCGTCATGGCTTCGGCGAATCTCTTGGCTTCATCGTAGACGCCGCGCGGGCCAATGGGATTGACGTTTCCCCAGTAATCTTCTTTTTGGGGATGAACCAGCGGATCGCCATAGACTTCGGAAGTAGAGGCCAGTAAAAATCGAGCGCTTTTTTCTTTGGCCAGGCCAAGCGCTTTATGGGTTCCCAACGAGCCGACTTTCAGGGTTTGAATGGGCAGTTTTAAGTAATCGATGGGGCTGGCGGGCGAGGCGAAATGGAGGATGTTATCGATGGAACCGGGCAAGTGGATGTAATTCGTGACGTCTTGTTTGATAAACAGGAAATCATCCCGGCCAAACAGGTGTTCGATATTGCGCAGATCGCCGGTAATGAGGTTATCCATGCAAACTACTTCGTGTCCGCGCGCCAACAGCGCGTCCGCCAGATGCGAACCCAAAAAACCGGCGCCGCCGGTGATCAACGTACGTGGCATTTTTGTCTCCAATACTTATTCTTGTTTTTGCTGATGGACCTTACGCAAACCCAGTTGAGCCGGAGCAAAATCCGGCTGGAGTTGAAGAATCCGGGTGTAATACTGCCGGGCTTCATCCAGGCGTCCCTGTTGAAAACAGAGCGAACCCAGATTCATGAGCGATTGTAAATTATTACCGCCGATATTGGCGGATTCAAAGGCCTGGCGCGCTTCCTGAAACCGTTCCTGGCGGACGAAAATAACGCCTAAAAAATTGAGCAGGTTAGGTTCGTCAGGAATGATTTTCAACGATTTAAGCAGGGACCGTTCGGCGCTGCGGATATCGCCGAAAGAATCGTACAGTTGCGCGACAGCCAGATGAGGCGTTGCCTCCGTGGGATTGTCGGCGATCTTGCGCTGAGCAGCTTTGATTTTCTGTTTAGCGTCCTGAATCTTTTGGAAGGAGTCAATCCATTTCTTGCTGTCTTCTTTTTTCCCCAAACGGGCACAGGTCATGCCCAATCGATAGCGGGCTTCTTCTTCCCAGGGACATTCCTGAATCGCTTCCAAAAACAGTTTGGCCGCTTTTTCATGATCGTTCTTTTGAGCGAAGATCAATCCTTGCTGGTAATTGACCATGTAAAGAAACTCACCAGGCAATCTTTCGTCCGAGGCTTGCATGAGCGTTTGCGATTTTTGGAAGTTTTGCAATGCGGCATCGAACTGATTGAGCTCCCGCTGGGATGTTGCCAGATTATACCAGGCCAGACCATCGTCCGGATGATCTTGCACAATCTGCTCAAAAATCGATAAGGCGTCTTCGTTTTTACCCAGCCGAGCGAGATTGGAACCTTTGGCGAGCAAGGCATCGCGGTCTTTGGGATGGTTTTGGAGGAAAGTATCCAAGGTCTCTATCGCTTCGGCGCGTTGATCGATCCGAGCCAGCGAGCGGGCTTTGCAAAGTACTGCGTTCTTGCACTCTGGGGATACTTTTAAGATTTCATCGGCAGCGGATATCGCCGGGGCGAAATCCTCCAATTCAAAAAGTTCCTCAGCCGTTTGGATTTTCTCGATGAGAGAATCGGCGGCCGACGACGCTGTAGTTAAAACAAGAACCGACAAAATCGCGGCCTGGAGGTTGTTTGTTATCCATACAGCAATATTCATAACCGTTCGCTCGTTATCGATTCAGCCCTTGGATATTCTTATGGATTCCCATTTCTCTATCCATCAGGCAGGATAATCGATAGAGCAAGAAAACAGGAAGAGCCATCGACATTCCAAGAGAAAACACTTGTTAATTAACGTTTCCTATTGTTCTTCTGGAAGTTGAGAAGACAATGTCATTCCTTCCGTAACGGTCAGAATCCGATCGGCGGCGATACCGGTCAGTACGTCTTCTTTGCCGCTGGGCCATCGCACGGAGAGCCGGTCGATCGTATCGTGGTTCCCCAGCCCGAAATGAACGCGCAGGTCGTTCATGCCAGCGTAAGTTCCGCCGCTGCGCACTTCTTCGATTCGGTTTTTTCCATCGAGGGTTAGGGTGATTCGCGCGCCCACTCCATCCCGGTTGCTTTCTGTCCCGACGGTGCGAATTAGAATCCAGTGATGATCGTTCACGCTGTCGTTGCGCAGAACGTCGGCCCATTCGCGCGCGTTGCAGATCACGAGATCGATATCGCCATCGTTGTCGAGATCTCCGAAGGCGGTTCCCCGGCTGCTTTTGAGGATTTGCAATCCTGGACCACTGTATTCCGACAGGTTATCAAACACGCCCTGACCGTTGTTGCGGAAAATTAGATTTTTTTCCTTATAGGTAGTAGATTTATCGAATTCCTCCACGTTATCGATCAAATGTCCGCAGGAAATAAAGACATCCAGGAATCCATCGTTATCGAAATCCTCGAATCCACATCCCCAGGTCACCTGCGGGATCGTGTCGGG
>CAZFOX010000027.1:0-6493 GCA_964520565.1 uncultured bacterium
ACGATATGTATTTCAGCCGTTCGCGGGGACCTTCGATGTGGTTCCCGCCGCTCTCGGCGAAGATGTCGTGGTCGTCGGGGGAGCGCTCCTCGGCCTGGAAATAGGCCGAACGAAGGCCCGGATTTAATTCTCGTCCCGATTGCAAGACGCGGCGGGACAGAATCCTGGCCCAAGATATTTGAAATTCAGGTTTCAGTAAATTCTTTCAAGGCTCCAAAGGTGTTCTGAGAGAGAAACTCGCAGAATCGCCTTGAAAGAATCTGATAGATCGGATGAATTCGAATGGGGCGAGTCCGATTGGGTTTTTTCTGGATCGTTGTTGCCGCCGGGATCGCCTATGCGCAAACCCAATCCGGCGACGGCATCCGTATTGCCTGGGATTTTGATAACGGCAGTCTGGGCGGCTGGACGCTCGGTCCTCATGGCGAAATTGTTCTGACTCACTCTCCCACGTCAGGCGAAATTTGGTATCACTTTCGTATCGATGGCGTGGAAGGAAAAACGCTGTCTTTCGTTTTCGAAAACGCCCGCAAGGATTTCTATGGAGGTGACGCGCTGCCCGCCATCAGCTACGACCAGGAAAGCTGGTACTTGATTAAAAATCGGCAGATTCAACCTCATCCCGTCAATCTCAACCAGGTACGGTTTTCTTTTACGCACACATTTGCCGCCGACCGCGCCTGGCTGGCTTTTACTCCGCCCTACACCAACAAACGTCTCGATGCCTTTCTCTCCTCCATTTCGAGCCACCCCCACGTTACGGTGGAAAATCTCGGCCAGACGCCCATTCAAAAACTGTCAATGCCGGCCATCGTTATTACCGATCCCGAAACGTCTCCCGGCGAAAAACAAGGCGTTCTTTTTCTGGCTCGCGAAGAAGCCCTGGAAAGCGCTTCGTCGTGGCTCTGCGAAGGATTGGTTCGCTTTCTTCTTTCCGAAGACCCCGTCGCCGCCGCCATCAAGCGCCGCTGCCTGGTTCTGGCGATTCCCCTGTTCGACCGGGATGGCGTGGCATTGGGAACGGCGGTTCATCCACTCGCCGCGGATGGCGGCCTGGTTTATTGGACGGAGACCTGGCCCGAAACCAGCTATTCCTTTTACGAACAACGCCAGTTAAAGCGTTATCTTCAGGGTTGGAAGGATACCGGCAAGTCCCTTCACTACTCGTTCCGCCTGCATTCCAGCGCATGGAATCAGGATCAATTCCGGCGGGAACAATGCGCCGAAACGTTGCTGGCCGCCCAAGAGAAGTTTTATGCGGAGTTGTTGACTCAGAAATACCTGCCGGGTTATCACAATCTCGAACGAGTTCTCCAGGATACGCGATTTTCGAAGTTCGCCGCTGATCTGTTTCCCCTGGTTATGACCGGCCTTTGCCAGAGTGAGTTTCAGTATGAAAACGCTTTTGGCCTTGCCTGTACTTTGTATAAATCGACAGACGATCTCGGTACGGAAGGGCAACTCCTGGCTTACGCCCTGGCGGAAGCCCTGGGCATTCCCGCCAGCGATCCTCCTCCGTTTCTTCATGCGGCGGAAATCTACGAGATCGCCGAACCGGCGGAGCGGACTTTTCACGTTCGTTGTATCTATCGCGATCTGCTCAACCGCCCTCCGCTATACGTTCGGGTAACGGTTGGAGACCAGCCCATCGATTTACAGGCATCGCGCATCGGCACAGCGGAATTGGATTACCGTTTGGGAGTCCTATATACCGGGTATTTCCAGTCTCGGGAAACGGTCGGGTCGCATTTCTTTTCGGCTTCCAATGGCTCGCGGATCGCCCAGATTCCCCAGACGGGAAGCCGTGTCGGCCCGCTTCTTTATTCTCCGGCCGCATCCCGGCGCCGGTAAGTTCTCGACCGGTTGCCGATTCGACAACCGATTCCCTGGTGAGATATGATGATTCGTCCCTGGTTGAAAAAAACGTCCGAAATCATAGCCCGTTATTCGGTGTTCGATCTACGCCGCGACAGCCTTCTCTCCCCGCGCAATGGTTCTGAACTCACCGCCTACGTGCTCGAAACCCGCGACTGGGTTAATATCGTCCCCCTGACGCCCGACCGCGAGGTGATCATGGTGCGGCAATACCGTTTTGCGGCGGAAGAAGTCACTCTGGAAATTCCGGGCGGTCTCATCGACCACGCCGATATCTCGCCCGCCGAGGCCGCCCGGAGGGAAATGCGCGAAGAGACCGGTTACGATTCGGACCGTATCGTCGAACTGGGACACTGCCGCCCCAATCCGGCCATTCTTAACAATATATGTCATATCTTTCTCGCGGAAAACGTGGAACGCAAATACAGCCAGACATTGGACACGGGCGAGGATATCCTGGTGGAATCCATCCCTTTGGACAGAATTCCTTGCCTGATTCGCGAGGGAACGATCCGGCATTCCCTTGTGTTGAACGCTTTTTACCTGTTGGATTTATATTGGAATCTCTGACTCCGGGCGAGATTGCTTCGCTTCGTTCGCAATGACAAGGACGTATCGCAATGTCATTGCGATCGTTGCGAAGCAATCTAATGATGATCCGATTCTCCGGTTGGTTCACAGTCTGATTTTTTATTTGACAATATTATACGGTCGGACTCCTCGGATGGAGCGGGTAGGCTTTTTTCACCCAGGAAACGGAATCATGTCTCATTTCGACAGGCATTTTACACTCGGCGAAGCCAACGCGCTTCTTCCCCGGATTCGCGAAATCTTTCGAATGATTCATTCCCGCCTGGAAGAAGCGCAGGCCGGCGTTTCGCCTGTTTCCCTGTCTCCTAACTCGCTGACTCCCGGCCGCACCAATGGTAAACAATCTTCTGGGCGCCTCTCGCACGAACAAATCATGCGGGAGATCGGCGATTGGATTGCCGAAATCGCCGATAACGGGATCGTGATCCAGGATGTATCCCGCGGTCTTATCGATTTCCCCGCTTTTGTTGCAGGCGAAGAAGTGTTTCTCTGTTACGAACCGAATGATGGAGACACGATTCGTTTCTGGCATCCCCTCGACCGGGGATACGCCGGACGCCGCCCCATCCCTTCCGGCATGCAATGATCCAATAAAAATGAGTTACGGAAATCCCCGCGAAAAGCCGATAGGGCCATTGGCATCCAGAATGTCCTTTTCGCCTATCTCCGATTGCGTAACTAATACAAAAAAGGTAGGATACGAAGATAGATTTGGAATGAATCGCATGAGAATAACTACGCCCGTGAGGCGGATTGAGCGGAATTCGGGAATAGATCGGTGATCGTGAATCGACAGGATCTGTGGCAGCCAGAAACGGTAACGCGTCTTTTACTGCTGAATGGGGCTGCGTTCTTTTTGTGTCTCTTTCTGAGTGATGTTCCCCTTGTTTCCCATGCACAAAACGACGAAAGCGTACCGTTGATTCTGCCGGTAGACCAGCTCACATCGGAAATGGGCCTTCCCAGCGATCTGGTAATGAAATCCCATCAGGACCGCAAAGGATTCATGTGGTTTGTTACTTTCCGCGGATTGGTCAAGTATGACGGTTACGACTTTGTCGTCTATCAAAATCAGCCCAAAAATCCCAACTCGCTTTCCTGCGACGAACTCTACGATCTTGTTGAAGATGATGATGGAGTGTTTTGGATCGCTTCCAAAGAGGGATTAAACCGTTTCGATTCTAAGACGGGAACTTTTAAACGGTTTTTCCATCATCCCAACGATCCGGAAAGTCTCCGCGATCACACCATTATCGCTCTATTAAAAGACAGCCGGGGGCGGCTTTGGATTGGTACGGGATATGGTGGTTTGCATTTATATGATCGCGAACGAGAATCGTTTCAGGCTTTTCAACACGACGATCGCGATCCCCAATCGCTCAGCAGTAATCGGATCAGTTGCCTGAGCGAATCTCCATCCGGAAAAATTTGGGTTGGCACGCTGGACAACAATGGAATATGGGACCTATTCGATCCTGAGACTCAAAAGTGCCAACATTATACCTACTATAACGCCGATACACGTATTCACATTCACGATGTGATTTCACTTTTATCCCAACCGGATGGAACGGTCTGGTGCGGAACATGGGGGCATGGTTTATACCGATTCAATCCCTCCGATGGGATTTATAAAGTGTATCTCCGTTATTCCCACGATACGGCAGGAATAACAGGGGGGATCGTACAGTGTATCGTACCGAATAGACAAGGTCGTTTCTGGATTGGCACGAGGGAAGATGGCTTAAAAGAATTCGATCCAATAAAAGAACAGTTTCGCACAATCACACTGGTGGATAAACGGAATTCGAAAATCATTGGGGATACTATTTATCATGTTTACGAAGATCGGTCCGGATCGTTGTGGATTTGTACCCTCAATAACGGAGTCTGCCGCTATGATAAAGGGGGGGAACAATTTTTGACGATAAAGAACGTTCCGGAAAATCCGGATAGTTTGGCCGGAAACCGCGTTTACGCGCTATGTGCCCGCCGCGATGGTTCGATTTGGATCGGCACCCACGGCAGTGGATTGAATCGATACGATCCCACCACCGGCAAGGTCTCCCGGTTCATTCACGATCCATCCGATTCCACCAGCCTGCCCGGCAATACCGTGGTTTCACTCCTCGAAGATTCCCACAGCAACCTCTGGGTGGGGAGCTGGAATGTTGTCGATGGCGCGTTCAGCCGTTTTATCCCAGAAACCGGAACGTTCCGGCGTTACCGTCACGATCCGGAAAGACCGGGTGGGATGAAATGCCTTGTAGCCCGTACTCTGATGGAAGATCGTACCGGGAAGATATGGATTGGTACCGATGGAACCGGAATCAACGTTTTCGATCCCGGCACGGAATTATTCAAAGTTTACTATCCCAATGAATCCGGAGCGAGTGGATTGACTGAATCGTTTGTCAACTGCCTTCTGGAAGACCGCGCCGGGACTATATGGGTGGGAGGGCAGAACGATGGCCTCTTTCGTTACGACCGCGAAAGGGATCATTTCGATCCTTATCCTCTTACAATCCAAACGCCTGGCATTCCCTCTTCCTATAATATTTTTAGTCTCTACGAAGACCGGAAAGACAACTTATGGGTGGGTACCAACAAAGGGCTCTTCTGTCTGGATCCCGGCCGAGTGGAGATATTGTTTTATACAATGGACGATGGTCTGGCGGATACTTATGTGAAAGGAATCCTGGAGGATAGCGATGGATTCCTCTGGCTTGGCCATGATAACGGAAAAATGACCCGGTTCCATCCCAATTCTCGCCGGTTCCAAAACTACGACCGGGGCGACGGGTTGCAAGGGATGTCCTTCAATCCCAGTTGCGCCGTAGCGAATGCGAGCGGTGAACTTTACTTCGGCGGATTAAACGGTGTGAATTGTGTTCGTCCGGGACGATTAACGAAAAATACGCAGATTCCCCCCATCGTCATTACCCGCTTCGAGATAATGGATAAACCGTATCCGTTTGAACCGGCGCTTACGCAGGGAGAAACAATCCTCCTGGATCACCGCTCGAATTACTTCTACTTCGAATTTGCCGCGCTCAATTTCATTCATCCGCAGAAAAACCAATACGCCTACCGCCTGACTCCTTTGGAAACAGACTGGAACGTCTCCGGGAACCGGCGTTTTGCGCAATATACGGCCTTGGAACCCGGCCAGTACCGTTTCGAAGTGAAGGGTTCCAACAACGACGGAGTCTGGAACGAAACCGGCGTTTCTCTCCCGATATATATCCGTCCTCCCTTATGGCGGACGTGGTGGTTTCAATCCGCTGCTGGGGGAATCCTGGTTTGTCTGCTCGTTCTGGGGTATTTTTACCGGATTCGGTCGCTCGAGCGGCATAAAGAACGCCTCGAACGGGAAGTGGAAAAACGAACCCATCTCTTGCATCAAGCCAACCAGACATTGGATATCCTCTCCAAGCAGGATGCTTTGACCAAGACCGCCAATCGCCGCTGCTTTGATGAGATGATCGACCTGGAATGGAGACGGGCGCTGCGTAACCAATCCTGCCTTTCCCTGATTTTCTGCGACGTCGATTTATTTAAGCTCTACAACGACTGCCTGGGACATCTTGCCGGGGACGAATGTTTGCAGGCCATCGCCAATCTGTTCCAACAGAATATCAAGCGGCCGGGAGACATAGTCGCGCGGTACGGCGGCGAGGAATTTGTTATTCTTTTGGTAGATACCGATCCAGAAGGTGCCTACCAATTCGCCAGTCAATTGCGCCGCCAGATCGAATCGCTTGCCATGCCGCATCCCCAATCGGATATTTCACCTTATGTAACCATTAGTTTGGGTGTAGCCAGCATAATTCCCCGCGCCGATATTTCCCCGCAAAAATTGATTCAGGCAGCGGATGATGCCTTGTACCTCTCCAAGCAGGAGGGACGCAACCGCGTCTCTACCGCCGTTATCCCCGATTCTCGTTTTTAACAACCGTTTTGTACTCTCTCGACAGAAAAAAATCGTATCTTTCATTAAAAATCTCCCCTCCGATCTTCGTATAAG
>CAZFOX010000027.1:6503-15301 GCA_964520565.1 uncultured bacterium
TGCGAACTGCAAGAATCATAGGATGTTTACTCGTTGTCGCTCTATCGGTTAGCGCGTATGCCGGCGATTTATTGATCCGGGGCGAGATGGAAATACCGGATGGTCCCGAAATCCGTTTCAGCGTTCCTCTCCAGATTCTGGATGCTCTTAAAACATCGGGACTCAGCGCGATGATGAAAGATAAGGAGCAATTCAACCAATTGGTGGATTCTCTCTGCGCCGATTTGGAATCCATGAAGGGGAAAAACCTTCTTGAGATCAAATTCGACGATAAAGCCGCCGTAATCTCAGTGGACGAAGTGGACGACGATAGCCCCGAAGAAGCCAATTTCCTCAACATCGACATTCAACCGAAAGGTGATGAACCCGCCATCAATATCAGCCTTCCCAAAGGGTTGTTTTTCCTGGGCGCGTTTATCGGCAACCAGTTTATGGAAACGCACGGCCAGGAACTCCTCAATATTCTCAAACAGCATATTCAAATGAATTGCATGCCTCACGCACCCATGGGTGATATCCAGGCTCCCGTTTGCCCCAAAGCCCCCGTATGCCCCCAAATGAGTCAGGAAGACGAAGACGACGAGGATGAAGGGGATAAGGATAACGAGGATGAAGATGACGGTGAGGATGAGGATAGAGAGGAATCCAAGGATTCCAATCTCGAAAAATCCCTTAAAGAACTCAAGTCCAAGGATATCGATCCTGAGGCGATCAAGAAGCTGATCTTTGAGGCCATTCTCAAAGAATTGCATTAACAGAACGATATTCAGCAAGCGATTCGGATAATTCCGGCCCGTGGGGACGTTCTTTCGAGGGAGAACGTCCCCATACATATTCGAGTGATTCTCATACTAACAGTTACGCGCCGCTGCGGATCCAGCGGCGGAGGTGGCGGGAGGCCAGAAAGCGGAAGGTGTGCCAGGAGTGTTTGGGGCGCGAAAGAAGGCGGCGCAACTGGCGTGGGTCTTTGAAGGGACGGGTGAGTTTATGCCAGTCCCACTCGTTATACGCCATGCGCAGGGCGCGTTCGAGGTCTTCGCCGCCGAGCGCATCGGTGCGGATGACGGCCGTGGTTCCGCCGTCGAATTTCGACCAGTCGTGTGTCAGTAGCTTGCCGTCCTTTTCCAACTGGCTATAAAAACTGGAACCGGGGAATGGGGTCATAATGGAGAACTGGATGGTTTCCGGGTTGAGGCGCTTGGCGAAATCGATGGTCTGGCGCACGGTTTCCCAGGTCTCGCCGGGCAGGCCGAAGCTGAAAGTCAGGTGCTGGTTGATTCCCAGTTCGCGCGTGACGCACACCATTTCTTCGACTTTCTGCAAATCCAGATTCTTTTCGGCGTTATCGACCAGGGTCTGCGAACCCGATTCCACGCCATACTTGATCCCCACCAGTCCCGCTTCCTTAAGGGCTTTAAGGGTTTCGCGGTCGGTTGTGTCGGCGCGGGACATGGCCGCCCAGGGGAGGTTCAATCCCCGGCGTTGGATTTCTTCGCAGAGCGCCAGGAGCCGCTTTTTGCCGATATTGAAGGTATCGTCGTCGAAATAGAACGACCGGAAGCCATATTGCTTGACCATCGCTTCGATCTCATCCACCACATCGATGGGATCGCGGGTGCGATACTGGTTGTTGCCGTACATGATCTGCGGCCAGGCGCAGAAGATGCACTTGAACGGACATCCCCGCGATGCCCACATTTGCAGGCTCGGTTCAGGAATGCCGCCCGGTAAATCCCAGTATTTCAGCATGGGCAGCTGATGGCGCGAGGGCCAGGGGATGGAATCCAGGTCTTCGATTACGTTGCCGCGTTCGTTTTCGCGGGCGATCCCTTCGCCGTCCCGGTAAACCAGGTTGGGAACTTTCGCGAAATCGCCGTTCGATTCAATGGTTTGAATCAGGTGCAGAGCCGCCAGATCGTATTCGCCTTTGAGAACGAAATCCACCAACGGGAATTCGTCGAGAAATCCGGGGCGGTACATATCCACATGGATTCCGCAAAAAATCAGGCGGGCATGAGGGCAGCGGTCTTTAATTTTTTGCGCCTGGCGGAGATCGGTCTCGAGGGAGGCAGTGGAAACTTCCAACAGTACCACGTCGGGTTGAAATTCGACGGCCCGGCGCACGTATTCGTTTTCGTCCATACGTTCGGCCACACCATCCACGAGACGGCATGAATACCCGGCTCGTTCCAGAATCGCAGTGGCATAGGCCAGATAGAAAGGAAAGGGAAGGTATTGATTTCCTTCTTCTTCGAAATGGGGCCAGCGGGAACCCGCCCGGACTCCGTAATATCCTTTTTTATACCAGGGGCCGTTGCCAAGGAATATTTTCATGATCGTGAGTGGAGCGCTTTCGGCTCGTTCTTTTTACTCGTTCGCTCTTCCAACCGGGCGATAGCCATTATAGGAGCGCGGGGATGGCCAGGAAAGAGATCGTAATAGGAACCAATGCCACACAAAGGGCCTGGGCGAAAGTCAATTTCTGCACCACTTGAAATCCACGCAGGCAGACAAGCAGGGAACCAATCTCTGCCAATAATATGCCAATGAACGGAATTAAGAGAAGGCATTGGGCGACCATCGCATAACAACGGATTTGAAATGTGGCGATATACCCTTCCCGTCCCTGGAAAAAAGAGATCAGTACTTGTTGCAATAACGAGGCGATGAATATGTTGAACGCAAGAAAGTTGAAAGGCATTGTAAGGATTTCCATGCCGGAGAGCGATCCAATTCGGTCTCGAAGGCCCTGCGGCAGGCCGGAGGATGATTGTCCATCGTTTTCATCCAACGCAGTTTCTTGAGCCGGAAAGTTATAAAGCATGGTGGGAAAGACCCATTTAATGTAGATCACGTTCATGGGGAACCAGAATAAAAGAATGCAGACCAGGGCGAACAAAAGAGGAGTGACCAGATCCCTGCCAACCGGCAGATGAGAAAAGAAAAAAGCGGGTTGAAAAACCACCTGGCCGGCGGTATCGAAGAACGCTTTGACAGGACCTAATTCTCGCCAACGCTGCCAGGGGATTTCAGGACGGTCTTCTTCCTCCACCAGGTGGGAATTCCGGAGATGGGCGATTTGCCCGTCCCAGCAAATCTGGCAGAACGGTTCCCCTTCCACTTCGATGATGCAGGCTTCGCAGACATCGCGATGGCATTGCCGGCAGCGATGGACGGCTTCTTTCCGGGAATGGAAATAACAATTCGGCATCGGTTCTTCGCCCGTCGAACGGATTAGACTACCCATATGGGATATCTTATCAGCGACAAAACGATAAGAAAGCGGGACGTTATACTTTTGGGGCGTGCCAGAAACGGCCCGAATCCACCCGGAGGAAGTGGGACGGAATAGAATCTCGTTGCGAAACCGTATGTTCGCGCCCCTTGCATTCTTGGGGATAGAGATACAATAATACCTTTTTGTCTTCGTATCGCTGTGGAGGATTCAAACAATCGGCGTTGCGAGCCAATATAAATGATAAAATCGAATGAGATAGAAATAGAAAAAGGAGATCCTGAGAGATCATGGGCAACATGCAAGTTATCTTAGCGGAATCGATTCCCAATCTGGGCGATCGTGGCCAGATTGTCAATGTCAAGGGGGGATTTGCGCGCAATTATCTGATCCCGCAGGGTTTAGCCTATACCGCCAGCAGCGCCAACGCCGCCCAAATCGCGCATAAACAGAAACAGCTCCAGGATATGAGCAAACGGAAAATCAAAAGCGACCAGGAATTTGCGGCGCGCTTGTCGGAAGTTTCCGTGCATATTGCGGTTAAGGTCGGTGAAGAGGACCGGGTATTCGGAAGTGTCACCACGCAGAATATCGCCGATGCTCTGGCATCGAAAGGCTACAAAATCGATCGGCGGAAGATCGTCTTAAGCGAACCCATTCGCGCATTGGGCGTTTACACGGTTCCCGTGCGTCTGTCGTCCGATATCGAAGGCCAGGTCAAGGTATGGGTGGTCAAAGAAGACTGAGCGTACGTTCGACTGCTGGAGATAGAGTGCAGGATATCGGCATACTACGGAACCGCCTAATCGACGGTGCGGTATAATGCCCATTCGAAGCGACCTCGTTTGGAAAATGCGTTCCCTGGGATGGCTGTTGCAAGCTTTTCCAGGGATCGTTTTTTATACGGCGATCATGGCAGGAACAGCCGTTGGAACGGCGCCGGTTTTGGCGGGGGAATCTCTATCTCAAGATGTTTCATCCTATCCGTTGCGCAGGGTGGCGCCGGACATGGTTCTGGCTCCGGAAACTACATTGCGGGGAGCGGCCGGGGAACTCTGTATTTTCCTCGATGATCCTCCACAAGCGTTAACTCCCGACGCATGGCATATTCCCGCCGCCGGGGTTGTGGCATGCAGCACGGAAGCGAAGAAATGCCGATTCCAATTCCGGTTTCATCAAAGTAAAACCGGAGGAACGCCGGAATCTGGCAAGATTGGCATTGTGGATGTTCTGGTATCCAATACCGGCGCGGCAAAATCGACGGCATTGTTGTGGGTAGCATGGCGGTACGGCTATTCTCTTTCCGCCCATGCACGCGGCGTCTTGCTGGGAACCGAAACCGAATCGGTTTCGGAAGAATATACGGCAGAAGATAATATCTGGAATCCGGCTTCCACCTGGTATTTTTCCAACGGGGGATTCGTTGGGAATAGTGGTATTCTATATCAAGTCACCCGGGCGGAAGGCTGGCAGAGGGAAACATGGGTACGGCGTCCCTCTCGTCCCTACCGCGATTTAACCGAGCAAAGCGTTTTAGGGTACACGCAGTTTCGGAGAGAACTGGAACCGAAAACCCAGGCAACAATCCGGATCGCCGTTCCTTATCGTCCCCTCCCGCTCTCGCAGCGAGAGTCTCTTGCCACAATTACCCCCCTCTCCGAATAGAGGCTATTTGATCGGCCATCACGGCGAAACAGGCGATTACCAGCGCCGCCAGCAGTAGCATTTCCCCCCCGGTCGGGATATTCCAACGCCGAACCATATCGTACAACGAATATCCGAATCCCAGAACGAAGAGCATTCCGCTGATCGGGAGCAAAACCTTCAATGGATTGAACAGCATGGCGATTCGAACGATCAGCATCATTGTGCGAAATCCATCGCGGATAGATACTGTGCTACGGCTTCCCTGACGGGGACGGGTTTGAATGGGAACGTTGCCCACTTCGAAGGCGTCTTTCATCATCGCCAGAGTCATGGTGGTGGAAAGCGAGAAGCGGTTGGGAAGAATGGGAAAATAGGGTAATACGTCGGATTTTCGGAAAAGCCGCAATCCCGAATTGACATCCTCCGGCCTGGTTCCCACCAGAAAGCGGGCGAACCACTGCAGGAAGTTCTTCCCCGGCATCCGCGATGCGTATTGAAACGAAGATCGGTCGCGGACGCCGATAATCAGATCGTACCCTTCTTCGGCGGTGTGTAGCAAACGCCGAAGATCGGCGGGATCGTGCTGGCCGTCGGCGTCGATCAGGGCGATCCATTCGAAGCGTGCCTTTCGGATTCCCGTCTTGAGAGACGCGCCGTATCCTCGATTGACGCGATGGGTGAATACCTGCGCTCCGGCTTCGGCTGCTTTTTCCGCCGTTGCATCGTTAGAGCCGTCGTCAATCACCAGAATTTCGCATTCGATACCCTGCAATGCCTGACGGACTCCAGTAACGACAATCCCGATGCTTTCCGCTTCGTTATAGGCCGGAATAACCACGCTGACTTGTTGAACGTTCACCAGGCGCCGATCCTTTCTCGATGATTGTGTATTTCTATTTTGGAAACGTGTGTATTCTCTATCGCTTGGGAAGCGGGATACCCAGTTCGGCCATGACTTTTTGCAAATCCTCCCATATTTTCATCTTTTCATCTTTTTGCTTCTGCACGCTTTGAATGTGAAGAATATAAGAGGGATGAAAGGTGGGCATCAGTTTGATCCCCTGGTAGTTTTTCCAATATCCGCGCATCCGGGTGATCGGCGTTTGTTCGCGGGTCAGGGTTTGGGCGGCGAATTTACCCAACGCCACGATAACCCGGGGCCGGATGATTTCCAACTGTTGAATCAGAAAAGGCTCGCAGGTGGCGATCTCGTCGATTTCGGGATTCCGGTTATTGGGGGGACGGCATTTGACTACATTACAGATATACACATCGCTCCGTTTTAATCCCATGCCCTTTTCAATCATATCGGTCAGCAGTTTACCGGCCGCGCCGACGAAGGGAACGCCCTGCCTGTCTTCATCGGCGCCCGGGCCTTCTCCAACAAAGACCAGTTCTGCTTCCGGGTTGCCTGCACCGAAAACCACCTGCATGCGCTTCTCGCATAACCGGCAACGCATACAGTTCACGAGCGATTGCGCCAAAGCTTCCAGCCGTTCCTTTTTTCTATCGGATTGAGATAGCGCTTGCTTGGCTTCGTCCGAGAGATAGACGGAATCGAGACCCAGTGCTTGTAGTTGTTCCAGATAGAGTTGAAGAGGATGAATGAACGGTTGATTCATGATCCCTGCCGATATTTTCCTTCGATCCATTATGCTTTCAAGACAAAAATTTCGCGCTGCACTACTTGTTTGGGGCGCGAGTAGATCAGCGTCGTCCGGCCGTTCGACGGTTGAAAACCGGATAATGGATCGAGAAGGGTGTACCCCTGTAATTTAATCTCTGATAGGATCGCCAGAGAACCCGGCTTCTTTTCGCCCTGGATTCGAAACCGGGGTACGACAAATACCACTCGTGCACCCGGTTTGACGACGGTTCGAATCTCTCCCAGCGCCCGCAGATACAAAGGAACGAGTTGCTTGGATAGCGCTTCAAACCGGTCTGCATCCAAAGGATGGCTGGTGGGAGGCCCTAAATAAGGTTCGCTGACGCAGGCATCGAAATAGAGCGGTTCGCAGAGCGTATGCAACTGCCGCGCGTCGCCGACCATTGCCCGTACATCGCCGCTCGGCCATTTCGCATCGGGATGGCTCCCCTGCGATTTCAACCAGTTCCAGTTGTGCCGGGTATCCTCCACGGCCTTCTGGCTGCTATCGAAACCCGTTGCCTGCAATCCCATGATGGCAGCTTCCGTCACGACACCACCGCTGCCGCAAAAGGGATCCAGTAATGTTTTCGTGTCCGAAACGCGCGCCAGGTTGATCAGAATGCGCGCCAGTTTGGGCGGCAGCATACCGCTGCGCGCATCGCGCTCCGGACGTCCGTAATCCCGCTGTGAAAATTCCTCGTAATGCTGCAGCCAGACCGTTCGGCCGATTCGGAACTCCGACGGTGGAGAACAGTGAACGACGATCTCCATCCCCTCGTCCAGGAGGCCGTTTTTTTCTACCTGCGCGCCGCTGAGACAGGAAGCGTTTTCTTTGGGATCGGGGAGAATGAAGCGGGAAGAGACGCCGCTTTCCCGTAGACGTTCCTTGAGCAGGCAAGCGGTTTCGTGCAGGAGAGAATGAACGTCCCGGCGCGCTTTTGGGCTGCCGGAAATACTCAGCAGAGAGATTCCGAATGTGGGGCGCTTGGATTTTTCCGTCAACAGGCGATCCACACCGGCAGAGAGGAGCGCTTTCAACAAAGTATCGGGTGTTATATCGGGCGAGTTGGATTCCTCTATCCCCGAAATCTCCGAAACGATCTCCACGGCGCGGATCGTTCCGCCTAATTCATCACACAGCGGCTGAACGTTCTCCGAGGAGGGACGATCGAGAATCGCTACCTCGTCCACGCGCCGAAACGATCCCCACCGGGTGGAAAGACGGGCGTTGACCGCCAGGAGTTCGGCGAACGAGAGATCGGGGCAATGTCCTAATTGAAAGAGATAAGCGTTCATCAAGGTTCACATAGATATTCTTGGATTTTTTGTTCGTCGATCCGGACGCCCAGACCCGGCCCTTTGGGGACGGCGAGTTTTCCCTCGCAGGGAACCAGGGGCGATTGCAGGACGCTGCCATTTAAGAACTGCGGGCCGTTGAGCGCTGCCGGGTATGTCAATCCGAAAGCGCCGAACAGCGCCAGGGAGGCGGACAGGGCTACGTCGGGATCGCTGAGACCGCTGCCCAAAAAGAGAAGCCCGGCATCCTGGAGAATTTCAATCTGCCGCCGGGCGGAAAGCAACCCGCCGCAGCGGGAGGGTTTCATGGCCACGCCATCCAGCATGTCCAGCCGGATAAATTCCACCAGGTCGCGGGGCGAGATCACGCCTTCATCCATGAGAATCGGCAGAGCGCCCTGCCGTTTCAGGCGCTGATAGCCGGATAGGGCGTTGGGCGGCAGGGGCGATTCCAGAACGTTGACACCGGCGTCGGCCAAGCGGGGCGCGGCGGCCAGCGCGGAAGCGAGATCGTACCCCCCGTTGGCGTCCGCCCAGAGAAAGGCTTTCGGAACGCGTTTTCGGACACGCCGGCATAATTCAACGTCGTAGAGGGGATCAGGCGCGACTTTGACGTTGAAATGACGGTACCCTTTTTCCAACCCTTCCTCGATAAGGCGATCCAAGTCGTCCAACGTGGCGGGGTTAAGAGTCCAACTCAGGGGGATTTCTTCCATGCCGGAGCGGCCCCAGTATTGCGCGAGAGAACATTGCATCGCCCGGCAGACCAGGTCGTGCAGGGCGATATCGACGCCCGCTTTGCAGAGAGGCTGGCCGATGGTGAAGCCCCCCTTGAGAGATTGGTTCATCGCGTGGTGTATCCCGGCGATATCGAAGGGATCGCGGCCGATCAATGCCGGAGCGAGGTAGCGCCGCAGCGTGAAAGTGGCCGTCTCGAGGGTTTCGTCGCACCAGGTGTGGACGGGGATGCTC
>CAZFOX010000028.1:0-15077 GCA_964520565.1 uncultured bacterium
CCAATCCCGACGTATTGCGCATTGTGACCGAACGGATTCTTGACGTCATACGCAAAAATCCCCAATACCTGATCTACTCGGTCTCGCAAAACGATTGGAGAAATCCCTGCCAGTGCGAGGCCTGCCAGGCGATCGCCCGCCGTGAAGAGAGCGAGTCGGGTCCGGTGGTCTGGTTCGTCAATCAGGTGGCGGAAGCGGTGGAGAAGGAATTCCCCGATAAATTTATCGGAACGCTGGCCTATCAATACACGCGAAAACCCTGCAAGACGATTCGCCCCCGCCACAACGTCGTGATTCGTCTCTGCAGCATCGAATGCTGCTTCGCGCACGATTTTCTAAATTGCCCGGAAAACGAATCGTTCGTCAAGGATATTCAAGGCTGGGCGGCCATCGCGCCCCATATCTATATCTGGGATTACGTGGTCAATTTCTCTCATTACATCATGCCCTATCCCAATTTCCGGGTGCTGCAACCCAACCTCCAATTCTTCCGCGATCACAATGCGATTGGAATCATGGAACAGGCCGCTTATCAGGGACGGGGCGGTGAATTTGCCGAGCTGCGCGCTTACCTGATTTCCAAACTGCTCTGGAATCCAAACTGCGATGTCGAGCAGGTTATCGACGATTTTATGTTTGGATATTACGGACGCAGCGGGCAATACGTGCGGCAGTACTTCGATCTTCTGCATAACCGCCTGACGCCGGATACGCACATTCATTTGGGATTACAACCGGACGACCGCTTATTCTCCGACGAGTTTGTCGAACAGGCACTGGCTGTATTCGGACAGGCCGAAACTGTCGCCGATTCCCAGGAAATCCGTAATCGGGTTGAACTGACAAGCCTCCCGGTTTTGTATCTGAAATGCAAACGCGAGCCGCAACAAGCGGCCAACGATGGAACCTATGAGAAATTCTGTAAGATTGTCCAGCGGGAAGGCGTCGAATATTACGCCGAAAGCGGTGCCTCGCACCGGGAAGCGTTTCATTCCGCCATGGAGAGAGCGAAGCATTGAAACGATCTTTATAAGAGTTTTCCTATAAAGAGAATTCTCTGATTTTATGCCCTGAAAAGGCGGAATAAAATAGCCCAGGCCAACGGCCTGGGGACACGATCAAAAAGACCTTAAGCCCTGTAGGGGTGAAAGAATGTCTCGTCTTTTTCAGGGAGTCATGGAAAGGAACCCTACAATGTTTCTCAATTCAAAGAGTGTTTATTCGTTGGTTGCGATCGTAGTGTTGATTGGTCTGATGCTTCAAGCCAGCGAAGCCGCTGGGATCGATCCGTCCGATATGCCGATGAAAGCGCAATGGTTGAAGGAGCGGTTAATCAACGAAAAACCGCAATTACCATTCTCGTTCACGTACGATGGGAAATCGTCCGTTGATTTACTGGCAACTTGGCCTCGGAAATTGGACACCCGAAAATTGAGCGATACGCGCACGCAACATACGCTCGTCTGGAACGATGCCAAGACCGGTCTCGAAGTCCGGTGCGTCGTCGTGGAATATTCCGATTTTCCAGCAGCCGAATGGACGGTGTATTTCAAGAACACCGGCAAAGAAAACACGCCGATCCTGGAGAATATTCAGGGGTTGGACTCGACCATCCGGCAAGGGAACGTATACGTTCTTCTGCATTCGAATGGCGATACATTCAGCGAGAACCTTTATCAACCATTCGATCTGCCGCTTACGCCGAACGCCGTACAACGCTTCGCTCCCAACGGCGGACGGGGCAGCAATGGCCAATTTCCGTATTACAACCTTGGATATGCCAATGGCGGGATGCTGATCGCCGTGGGCTGGCCGGGGCAATGGGCAACCACTTTTACCCGCGATGCCGCCGATGGCTTGCGCATTACCGCCGGTCAGGAATTGACGCATTTGATTCTGCAACCCGGCGAACAGATTCGCTCGCCTCTGATTGCTTTGGTATTTTGGAAGGGGAAAGATTTCGTTACAGCGCAAAATTTATGGCGGCGCTGGATGTGGGCGCACAACGTTCCTCGCACCGCCGACGGCAAACTGCCTTCTCCCTCGCTTTTCGGTAACACCTCGCTTTGGTTCAACGAAATGTGCGAGTCCAAGGATAAGGATCAGATGTTCTTCCTCGACCGCTACAAAGAAGAACGCGTCCAGCTCGACTACTGGTGGATGGACGCCGGGTGGTATCCCTGCAAAGGGAGTTGGCCGAACACGGGAACCTGGGAACCCGATTTGGCGCGTTTTCCCAAAGGGCTGCGCGCCGTCAGCGATTACGCGCTAACGCAAGGAGTGAAAACCCTGGTCTGGTTCGAGCCGGAACGCGTCGCGCCCGATACGTGGATATCGAACAATCACCCGGATTGGCTGTTAGGCGGCAAACTGTTGAATTTAGGCAAGCCGGAAGTACTCCAGTGGCTGACCGATCATGTGGATCGCGTTCTCACCGAGCAAGGCATTCATTTCTACCGCCAGGATTTCAACATGGATCCGCTCGAATTCTGGCGCAACAACGACGCCCCCGACCGGCAGGGAATTACGGAAAACCTGCATATCCAAAACTATCTGGCCTATTGGGACGCGCTACGCGCCCGGCATCCGAAACTGATTATCGACAGCTGCGCGTCCGGAGGGAGGCGCAACGACCTGGAAACCATGCGCCGGGCGGTGGCCTTGCATCCAACCGATTACAACTACAACAACCTGACGGTCAAGCAGGCGTTTCACTATAGCCTCTTTCAATGGATACCTTTCTTCGCTTCGAATACCCTGCCTATCGAAACGGTCGATGCGTATGCATTCCGCAGCGGGCATGCCCTGGGCGTCGTGCTGGGGTACGACCTGCGGCGCAAGGATCACAATTGCGAACTGCTGCGCAAACTATCCGGCGAATGGCGGAAGATTTCTCCATTTTATTATGGCGATTACTATCCACTGACGTCTTACAGCATTGATGAAAGCCAGTGGATCGCCTGGCAGTTCTACTGCCCGGAAAAAGGGGAAGGCGTTGTGGAAGCCTTCCGCCGACCGAAGAACGAAGAAAGTACGCAGACACTCCCACTCAGGGGATTGGATGCCGCAGCGAAGTATGAATTCACCGATCTCGATGCGGGAACGCCAACAGCCTTTTCGGGCAAAGAACTCATGGAAAAAGGGTTGCCCATCGAGATCAAAACAAACCCCGACGCGGTGACGATTATTTATAGGAAAGTGGAATAGAACGCAATTTTCGGAATCGGAAAGGCTGGATGTATTTCCTAACGGGAAGAGTGTGGTGTTATATAATCCAACTCCGAAGAGTGTTGACGATCCAAGACAGGTAGCAATCTCTAGGATACTGTTTATAGAAGTACATTCACCCTGAAATGGTGGAGGAGTTCATTTCAACATATCTTTTTCTCTTGCCCCATCAGCATATAGTTGTATGATTAACTTGTTCTGAGGGACAGTAGTTTCTATTTTGCACATATTATTACTTTAGAAATATTTATTATATCGTATACAATCGTTTTATTAATAGGCATCATTAAGTGTAACAATCCACAATTTTTTTCTTTTGCACTAGACATCCGATATAATTTTTGGTATAAGATATCCAATATTATGTATTAATAATAAATGAATAGATGGTTTGTTGTTTGGGGATTTTGTATTTTTTAAAATAAAAAATTTGGTAAACATTAAGCCATATAAAGAAAATCGGCGACATTATTTCGCCCCACCAGGGCTTACAATCATTTTAACCTTATACCCAGGCCGTTGGCCTGGGCTATCATACATATTTATTACGCCCTTACAGGGCTAAAAAGATTTCTCTTTTATCGGCTATTGACAACTAATCTGTTGATAAATTTAAATGCGAAGAAATTCTAGCATAGATATTTTGTTGTACTTACATGCTACTAATAATGCTCTATTTCTAAATTTTGCTAAATTCAAAAGGAGCTCGCAAAATGATGAAAAGCACAACTCGTATTAAAAAAACATGTCACAGAAAAAAGAATCCTTTGTTTTATATGAAAAAAATTTTAATACAATTAAAATATTTAAAAATATTCTGCAATGAAACGGATAGCTTTTTTAACATTTATTATAATAAAGACCTTTTTTATCTGAGGCATGCTTTTCCTAAAGATGCAGAAAAAGTAAATGAAATGGAAAAGGCTATTTATTGCGAAGAAGGTTCATCTGAGAATGATATAGTAAATGTAGAAAACTTGACTCGCTGGCTAACAATCCATCATAAAGATGCTTTTTTGCTAATACGACGTGATACTGATACTATTATTGGGGCATTTGGATTATGGCCTATAAAACCAGAAATATTCGAAAAAATAGAATCAGGTGAAATAGATGATAGTACATTACTGGATTCGCATTTAGAAAGTGACCTTGAAAAAGAAGACAAGTTGCATTCTCATTGGTATATTGGAGCCATAGAAGTGTCAAAGGAATATTTAGAGAATAAACCTTTTAATCGTTTTAAGCGACTTGCTATTATGGAAAGACTATATTTGGATGGATTGAAAGAATGGTCTCAACGTAAGTATTTAGATGAAAATATAAATCTCATAGCGATCGCACAATCACGGGCAGGAGAAAATTTACTCAAAGGTTATGATTTTAGTATGGTATCAAATAATGAATCGAGGCATAATGTATATACTAAAACATTTTCAAAAAATGAAATAGAACCTCTTTTTATTGATTTACAAATACATAAATTTCTTGGTTTTTTAAGAAAAAAATATCCTATTGCATATCATTTTTGCTTTCGATTACATTGGATATGTCATATTAAAATAAAAATTGCTAAAATATTAAAGTGGTTCCTGTCACCATCGTCTTGAAGGCGAATATCCCAATATATCTTATACCAGTCACTTGGATCGTCCACGAAATATTGTAGAACGAATTTTCGTGGATGACTTTTTACCGTTTCGTCAAAAAAAAATAATATAAAAAGAATGGCACATCATATGAATGAAAGGTGAATGAATATGAAAAAATTGATAAAACATTATGAGATGAATGACGTAATACCTGATTGTGTATACAGTGGGATAGAAATATTGACCAGGGAATATATTGTTACAGACTGTGAAGATCATGAAGCAGAAAAGGGTGTTGTAGAACTTTTATTTGATAAATCCTTGATTGATCGATTGATGTCTCACAAGGGAGCGCATCTCGTTATTGAATACGACGAATCACAAAATATATCCAGCAAACCTGTTGTAGGTCTTTCGATCTTTCATACCGATGATACCGATTTTCCGGATGAAGCGGAAGATATCGCTTCCATAATGAAGGATTATTCACCTATTGCTTGGTGGTTTTATGTGATTGTTAATAGTAAACGAAAAAGTAAAGAAACGCGTTTGAACTTGGTAAAAAAGTCTTTTGATATATTGAGAGAAGCAGGGTGTCGCTTTGTTGTTGCCGACTATATGATTAAACCAGTGGTTTGCCTGGCAGGAAAAAGGCTGATGGATGAGCTGGAATTTGAAGATACAGGAAGAATATATGGGAATGGTCTCAAAGGCTTAGGAAACGACGTATACCGTATCATGATGAGAGATGTGAACAAGCCCCTGGCGATACCGTATGTATAATCAATTGTAATAGATTATAGATAAATATTTATGTAGAATAATATATGAAAATTACAGCTGATGCATAATTCAATAACTCAACGCAATTCCTTAAAATAACCGATTAGATTAGCTACAGCGCGTTTGGGGCGGGGATCGACGTGTTCGGGGAGATCGTCGTAGATGGCGTAGACACGGTTCCAATATTCCTTCGCCAAGCGATCGTAATCGGGAGAAGGGGCACTGAGATCGGCGAAGAACCGGGCGAAGAATGCTAATTCTTTCCTGTAGAGTTCTGGGGTGGGATGAAAGGCGATGCCGCTTTCTTCCTGGATTTTTAATCCTTCCAGAAGATCGTGGAACTCCTTCATTTTGGAGTGGTATTCCTTACGCGGCAGAACGATCTTCTGCTCGTTGCCCCAGTCGGGAATCGCCTCGAAGAGGGGCAGATAATCGGCTACCGCCCGCGCCGGTTCGCCGAACAGCTTCCCATAAAATTGCCGGACTAGTGAATCGGGATTCGCGCCGGGATTTCGGAACGATTGCGCCGACATGTAGAGCGATAATTGATTGAGCAGCGGCGTCATGGAGAAACAAATCCCCCCGCTGTACGGCGCCGACTCTCGTTCTTCGCGGCGGCGGCGGAAGAGGCGTTCGAAGCGGTAATGGGGAAGGATGGCGTTTTCGCCTTCGGTCAGGCTGAAGTCCCAGGTCAGAATCCGGTGAGTCTTACCGATCTCCCGTGCCCAGGCGCGCGCGTCGGTCTCGCCGGAAAAATCGCCGTTGCCGTTGAATCCCATGTTGATAAAAACCGAGGTTCCTTCGGGAAAATCGGGCAGCCGTTTGAGGCAATAATTCATGGAAGTCTCGACGCGTTTTTTGTCGAACTTCCAGCCGGTCGCCTGATAGGATTGCAGAAACTCGCCCTGCCAGTTGGGCGGACCTTCGATCACGCCCCATCCCCAGAAAGGCGGACCCCAGGTATTGAATTGAATCTCAACCTGAGGAAGATTTCCTTTGATCAACTCGGCGATTTCGATGGATTTATCGATGTAGGTTTCCGCGGTGCATCCGTTGCGCGAGCATCCACCCGGATCGCCGGGGAAGATATCCACCAGCAGGATTCCCGGCAGCCGCCGCGTCCAGGCGTCCCAGAGGTAACGCACTTCCTCCCATTCACTCTTTACGTTCGGGCAATAGGTTCTCCAGTCGTTACCGACCGTGGTCAGGGCGGTCAGAAGGCAGACTTTCACGCCGCGTTGGGCTGCGTGTTCGATGATGGCGTTCATTTGCCGGGCAAATTCGCGCCCGTAGTCCGATTCGATTCCCTCGCGGCAAAAGAGTCTTGGAACCAGCCAGAATTCGAAGACGTTGAAACCAAAACCGGCGATCATATCGATCAGGCGATACCAATCCTCATCCGCCCACCGGTAGCGAAGGTGGGGATAGATCATGTTGGGATTGTAGGCGTTGAGCAGGTGTTCGGCGAAGTTGTTGTAATAGATACGCCGGTCTCCGAAGGGATAGGTTTTCCCTTTTGCAGTCACTCGATCGTGGCCGGATTGCGGAGCATACTCCACGGGAAGGCCGAATGCGGTACCCGCCGCATTGGCCAGAATGCAACCCATACCGGATTGTAGAAAGAGACGGCGTGAGAATCTATGAATCATAATCTTATAGATTTCCATGATGGGTCGATAAGAATTGACCCATCTTACAAATTGTTTAAATTCACATCTGCATCTCGCGGATCATGGTTTGGACGGTTTCGACGATTCGGCTCTCCACTTCGGGTTTCCAGGGGCCATAGAGGCCGTAATAGATCATCGAATCGAACGCTTCGTAGCCTCCTTCGCGCAATACGCGAAGCGAGGGGATATACGCAAAAACATCGTTGGCGTATCCGGTTACCCAGGTGCGGTCTTTTCCATTCAGATGCTTGAACAGCAGCGAATAATCCACCACCACTTCGCCCGCCAGAGCGATCCATACTAAATCATCGCCGAATCCCCATACTTGGATGGAGTACGGGTAGGATTCGGGAAGTTTCCCTTCCGCGTCCAGTTTGGCAATCAGGCTTTTTGCCCGCCGTTGGATGTAGACGTTCGGATCGGCCAATTGTTTTTCCAATTCTTCGCGGGACGGAGCGGCAACCAAAGGCAAATCCACCGTACGAAAAAGCATCTGCAATCCGCCTTTGACTTCTTTCATCCATCCGCGCAAGACGTTCTCGACCGCCACGCTGAGTTCTCTGCCATGCGCCTTCGCGTGAGCGATTTCCCGCCGGGGATGAGGGTTAGCATCCGCTCCGCAGCCGATGAAGAACATCGCCGATGTTTCCGGCCAGCGTTCTTCCAGGTAAGCCTGTGCGAATCCGGCGTAATCGCCGTTGATCTCAAAGACGCTCAAGGTTGTGTTATGGCAGGCGTATCCAAAAACAATCGCCTGAAGCGATCCCGATTCGTCCTCCACTTTCATCACTGGAACGTCGCGATCCACCGGGCCGATCGGATTGACGCCGATTCGTACTCCCTCCAATGTATATTCGCGCCGGTTCATAGCGAATCCCGCCGTCCCGCACCCACGATATATTCGGGCCGGTTGCAACCGGTTCACCGAGTCACAGATGATTTCCACCAGTTTATCTTCCAAAAAACGGGTGTAGGCGGTGACCCGATCCCACTGTTCCGAACTCAGGTCGTACATCGATTCCAGATTACTGCGCAATACGGGGCCGCTGTGGGTATGGGAAGCCGTGAACATCAAGGCGGATCGTTCGAGGCCGGTCTTCTCTTTCACCCGGTTGGCAACCCGGTCGCAGATGGTCGTTGTCAAGCCGATCACATCCGTGGTAATCAGAACGACCCGGTGCCCATCCGTGTCCTCAAGCGCCAACGCTTTAGCGAAGAGGTCGTGTAATTTTCCTTCGGAAGGTTTATC
Organism: uncultured bacterium; assembly: GCA_964520565.1. Taxonomy (GTDB): domain Bacteria; phylum Hinthialibacterota; class Hinthialibacteria; order Hinthialibacterales; family Hinthialibacteraceae; genus CAZFOX01. The sequence continues at coordinate 8,523 of CAZFOX010000028.1, forward strand.
GCGCGAGGCGTATCCCGAGAGCCAGATGCTGGAGACCGGTGTAATGGTGGCACGAGCAACTCCGGCTTTCCAATCCGACGCGGACAAAACCGGACAGACAAACAGAAATACCGCCACCGGCAGCAGAGTAGTAATGAACGACTTCTTCCATCGAGACATGGCATCCTCCCGAATCGATTCTTGGACTTAATCGAGCGGATTTTATTGTACGGGAGAGAAATCCAAAAAGACAGGGAACGAAATAGAAAAGGGGTTATCCTAGATCATATGGCTTCGATACAAACGAAAACCCCCTGCCACAATTGCAGGGGGTTGCATTAAATCGTAATGAAACAATGTTTACTAAAGGGGCTTCAAACTTCCAGGGCTTTTTGTTTCATGTGATTACAATTTTAATGAAATTATATAAAAATAATATCAGGTAAATCCTGTTTTTATTATCAGGGAAAACCCTACATTAATATAACTATAGAATCATGATTGGTTGAAATTTCTCTCTCCATCTCCTGTAAGCCATTTGCGTTTTGAGTAGCGATACAGGATAATTCACGAAGCCATAAATAGCATCGCCATTCAATTCCAATTAGGGGTGTGTATGCGCTCATGAACGAGAAATTTAATCGAATACTTTTGAATCCGATTTTTCTATTGACCTTTTTCGTTTTCATTTTCGTTTTTCCCGTGGTTAGCCAATCCATGAATCGGGGAGAGAATCTCGATATCGTTCCATTTGGCGAGATTCAGCCTGCCGATTCCAGCGGGAAGGAAATCGTCGTTTTGTGGGAAGACCCGCGCGATATCGTACGCGTGAACGTAACGTTCGATTCCTCCAGTCCCATTCCACCTTTGGAAAGCCTTACTCTCCAGTATTGGCAGTCTCAATGGCCGAAACGGCGTATCCCACGTGATCAGCCGTCGGGTGCGGGAAGTTCCGGCTGGTTGGATATCGGCGACTGGTTTCAGGGAGAGTGGAAAACCGCCGATACTCAGGCAAATCGACAAGGCGATTCCGTTCAATTCACGTTTCGTCCGATCAACTCGGTTGAGTTTCCCGATCTGAAAGATTTTCCAGCCGAATATCGTACCACGCTGAAACTTCGGCTCAGTTCCAGCGAAGCGCTTCCTAAGATTCTCTCCTTACAGGCGTTCACCGACTCTACAATCGAAGAAACCGATGTAGAGATTCTCTGGGGCGGTACGGCGGGTGAACCGCAGAACTGGGATGGCCGATTGGAAATATTCAATGGTTTTATTCAGAAAATCGAACCGCTGTCTACCGACAGCCTTGTTGCCGTTCAAGATAATCACGGCTGGAAATCCAACGTGCAAAACCGGATGGATGGAATCCGGGCGAGTCTGTTTTATGCAAAGCCGGTTGGTTACAACTCGTTCGACGAAACCATCGTGACGGTTCGCGCGAAACAGGAAACTTTCTCGTTCGCTATTCACGATCTTTTAAATTACGGCCACATCTTCATTCCCGATTACGGCGTGTTGGTTCGAAAAAGCGGCGAAGCGATTACTTACGCGCAGGCCGAGGAAAAAAGCCGAACGACTCTCGACACCGATTTATATACACGCGTCCATTCGATGCCGGAGCAAACTTTTACTCAGGCATGGAACGACACGCCCGTCAAAGCCCCGCATTACATTCCCCTGAGTTTTGAAGGGGGGCGACAACATTTCCGGCTCGACGAACAGGGCAACATCGCCTGTCTGAAGAACTGGATATCCCGCATTCCCGGCAAAGATACCTCGCAATGCCGATGGGAAGGGGATGAAATTCAATACCGATTCGGCCTTCCGGATAAACGGCTGGCGGATCGTACACTGGAAGAAGGGTATCTTCCCATTGTGATCAGCCGGTGGAAAGACAGCGGTATTTTCTATACTCAGACCTGTTACGTTCTGCCGTTGCATGGAATCCCTCATGCGGGTGGCCGAATCTGGGCGGACGATACATTGGTGTTGATGATGCGCCTGGAATTTGAGAACGAGAGCGATTCTACGGCGACCGCCCAGATTACTATTTCTTCCCAAGATGGGAGTGGAACAGAGAGTCTGATTCTCAACGAAGACGGGGTATTTGTACAAGATTCCAATCCAGCACAGCTTCGGATGCGAATTGAATCCCAGCATAACGAACATCTGTATTTGATCGAATCCAAACAAGGCGCTCTGGCGTATAGCAACGACCTGGAGAAAAGCAGTTCAAAGGCTTATCTCGACATTGCTATTCCATTTGTGACGTTAACCGATGAGAACGAAAAGGCTCTTTTGACTACTCTGGATTTCGAGCGATCCCGGCAGGATATCGCCCGATACTGGCAAGGACGGCTGGATGCCAGCACACGCATCGTTACTCCCGAGCCTATGATTAACGATTTTTACAACGCCCATCTATCTCATTTGTTGATCAATACCGAGCGCGAAGCGGGTGTCAGCGATTGTTATATGGCCAAAGTGGGGACTTTTCATTACGGGGTATATAGCAACGAATCCTGCATGATGATATCCGATCTAGATCGCCGGGGAATGCACGAACGTGCCGCACAGGCGATTAATACCTGGTTGAAATATCAGGGAACCGTCGGTCTTCCCGGCGATTATTCGACGACGGAAGGGCAATTCTATGGGGCGGGCGGATACGAAGCCGGAGGATATAACCAGCATCACGGGTGGATTCTCTGGTGTATGGGAGAACATTATCGATACACGCAGGACGAGGATTGGCTACAAAATGCCGCTTCTCAGATTGTCCGGGGATGCGATTGGATCATTCAGGAACGGCGCCGTACCTACGAAATTGCCGATCGATCGCCTCTCCGCGGCATCGAACGCGGTTTGTTACCGCCGGGGAGTCTGGAAGACATCGGCGACTGGCGATGCTGGATGTCTACAAACGTCTATAGCTGGTGGGGAATGGAGAATGCCGCCGCTGCGCTCTTCGATATTGGCCATCCCGATGGAAAACGCCTGATGGATGAAGCGGAAGCCTACCGGAGTGATATTCTGGCCGCATTCCGGGAAGCCATGCTTCGCTCGCCGGTGGTGCGGTTGCGCGATGGCCGTTGGATTCCCCACGTTCCCTCCGAGGCGCACCGGCGGGGACGATCCTTCGGTTGGCTGACCGAGACGCTTGAAGGCGCCATTCACCTGGTACGCACGGAAATTATCGATCCACGCAGCCGATTGGCGGATTGGATTGTGCAGGATTTTGAAGACAATCTCTATCTTTCCAAACAATACGGCTACGATCTGACCGGCGAACAGTTCGAGCGGTTCTGGTTCAGCCTGGGCGGTATCTCCATGCAGGCCAATCTGTTGCACAATCCGATCCCCTATCTGCTTCGGGACGAGCCCAAGCATTTTCTGCGCGCTTATTTCAATGCCTTTGCGGTCAGTTATTTTCCGGATACCCGCATGATGACCGAACACGCATTGCCCAGTATTGGGGATTGGCGCGGCGATCATTTCAAATCGTCCGACGAAGCCAATTCCACGTATTGGTTGCGGCTGATGTTCGTGCAGGAACGGGAAGACGAACTTTGGTATGGAGCCGCCATTCCGCGTTATTGGCTGGCAAAAGGGCAGGAAATCGGCATTCAAAATGCTTCCACATATTTCGGGGTAACCAGCATGAAGATGAAAGGGGAGGGAAATGTTCTCCGGATGACGATTGAGCCGCCGAGGAGAAACCCACCCCGGATTATCCGCGCCCGTTTTCGCCATCCCGAAGGGAAGCGGATGATATCCTGTACGATCAATGAAAAGGAAACGAAAGATTTCGATCCGGAAAAAGAGTGGGTGTCGATTACTTTAATCAATCAACCTCTGGATATTCGGGCTTACTATGAATGATGATCCGGCAAAAAGTCAGATTCAATTTTGAAACGGGTATTCATTGTAGTATCAATCAACAATCGGACATTATATCTTTTGCAGACAGGATATCCGAACTACAATTTTTGACTATTTGCCGGTGCATTATATAAGGAAGACCAGGATGTAACGCCGGCTTCCAGCCGACATTTCCATACATGCCGCCTCTATACATGCCGCCGAGACAGCGGCGTTGCCTTATCCTGTATATCCTTCCATCATGACCATCCCCATTCAGGCATTCATTCCGCTCGATCCCATTCATCTTGTGCGATATCTGCCTGACGTAGAATTTCTTTTACCAAACTGAAATGAATCTCATTGTTGCCATGTGGATTGGGGATACGAACTTTGAGTGAACCTTTAGACATATATTGATGTTTTCCCCCTGCAAAAGGTCCATCAAAACCTAATTTCCGCAACTTTTTCACGAATTCTATTCTGGAGATCACAGAAGATGGACTCATGCAATCTTCCTTTTTTCAATTTTCAATTGAATCCCATCGAGTACAGGAATTTCGTCATGATCATGTATTTTCAGAAACAGCCATTCTTCAATCACTTCCGAAAGTTCTTCCCGGCAAAACTCGATAGAATCCCCGTTTGCCCAAACTCCCTGAAGACCTGGGACTTCGGCAAACCAGCTGCCATTGTCCAATTTTTTATACTGCGCTTTCTGTAAAGCTTTTTGAATATAGTTTTGTAACATAATCCACTCCATAAATTACCGGCTCTGAACCTATCAGTATCCTTTTTTCCCCGGTGTGATTTCCGTAGGATAAATTCTGTCGTTTGAACCCATCGTTTGGCTCCCACTTTTCTTGCCGTTCCAGTAACGCATCCGTTTGCATTTTCCCATATTCCAATTGCTCATCCATCGTTTTTCCCTGTAATGAACGATGATCCGGCAAAAAGTGACTTGAAGACGAAACTCACACTATATCTTTTCCCAGTTACTTGGATCGATCCACGAAGTCTTGTGGATCGAATTTTCGTGGATGACTTTTTGCCGTATCGCCATGAATCGGTGACCGATGGAGTATTTATCCGGTGACTTTTTCGATCGCCCATTCGATGATTTTATGCACGTCCACCTTATCGGCTTCGGCCCGGTAGTTGGTGATAATCCGGTGGCGTAGAACCGGCTGTGCTACCGAGCGGATATCTTCTTCCGATACGGAATGACGACCGTCCAGAATTGCCTTGACTTTAGCGGCCAATACCAGATATTGCGAAGCGCGTGGGCCTGCACCCCACGAAACGTAGCGGTTCACAGTATCGTCCGCCGCTCCGTTCCCATTTCGGACAGGACGCGTAGCTTCTACAGCGCGTACAGCGTATAGAATTACCTGCTCGGAAATCGGAACGCGCCGCACCAGTTCCTGAATTTTCAGGATGTCCGCCCCGCTGACCACTTTCTGCGGTTCTCCTTGATAGGCGGAGGTGGTGTTTTTTACGATTTCCACTTCTTCTTCCTGAGTGGGGTAGTCGATGTTAATCTGGAACATGAAGCGGTCTAACTGGGCTTCGGGGAGGGGATAGGTTCCTTCCTGTTCGATAGGATTCTGCGTCGCCAGAACGAAGAACGGCGGTTGGAGGGGATAATCCTCGCCGCCTACCGTGACGCGCGTCTCTTGCATGGCTTCCAGGAGAGCAGCCTGGGTTTTGGGCGGAGTACGGTTGATTTCGTCGGCCAAGATGATATTGGCGAAGAGCGGCCCTTTGATGAACCGGAACGTTCTTTCGCCCGAACTGCGGTCTTCGTGCAAGACTTCGGTACCGGTTATGTCGGAAGGCATCAAGTCGGGAGTGAATTGAATGCGGCGGAATTTTAAGTCCAAAATCTTGGAAAAAGTTCGGATCAAGGTGGTCTTGGCCAGGCCGGGAACGCCAACGATCAAGGCATGCCCTCCGGCGAAAAGAGCGATCAACAATTCTTCGACCACTTGCTGTTGTCCGACAATCTCTTTTCCGATTTCTTGCAGAATGCGATTGCGTGTTTCGTGGAGCGATTGCACCGCCGCCACATCCCCAGCTGCCGCTTGAATGGCCGATTCGTTATTCATCCTGAGCGATACGTCCTTTCAACAATCTAAAGAAGTACATTCGGTAAACGATGCACTGTCGTGGACTGTAACCGCCCCATTCACCAGGGTCAAGCCTGTAAAAAATCAGTTATCGGATTTTCGGTTTAGATAGGTAGAGAGAGGGTAGAAATAGACGATTCGCCCCGCTCATGGATTGGAGGGGAATAAAAATAGGATTTTTTTATGATTTTAGTTTTTTTTGATTTTGAATTTTTTTCTTTTTCTCTTTCTCTTTCTCTTTCTTCCTTTCGTTCGATCCATTTTTTGTTTGGTTGGGCGCGCCCAACGGGGTTGGACGCAGACGCATGGACTGCCGGACAGTCGATAACCTTTCTTTTCCTCGCCTAGTAAAAAGAAAGGTTGCTTATTGCGCGTCCCGGGAATTCCTGGCCAGGAAATTACTTCCCTACCTATTAGGAAGGGGACGGCCGAAAATGAGCGTTAATCTGTAATTTTGGAGAGAATCTTGGTTTTAAGGGGTTGTTTACAGGCGGGACGCTGTTCAACTTTTAATTTAGGGGGTGGTTTTGGTGTGCAGGAGAACGCTACCCACTCTACGTTTTAGTAGTACGTTATATTTTTTTTG
>CAZFOX010000029.1:0-15026 GCA_964520565.1 uncultured bacterium
GGCCGGGCATATCCAGAGAACACAAATAAAAGAACGGCAAATCGGGTTGAGACAAATCCGCTTCGAGGATTCGTCCCAAAGCGCCTTCAAAAGCATTGGCCGGTTTGATGCTTTCCGGTGAAAACAACACGTTCAGAATACCGCCTGGAGATACCTTCTTTTCGCCTCGCCGTTCTGCACTCCGTTCCATCCGCCACATTTCCATACTCATGGCACGATCGGGCAATTCCTCTTCCGAGGGAAAAATACTGTAAAATCCGGATACATCTTCATGGGGAATCACGTTTCCCTTTTCAGGAACGGAAAAAACCACGTATTGAACTCGTTTTCCGGGTGTGACCGATTCTGGGAAATGAGCCGCAATTGTATACCCGCTCCCCAATCCTCCCAGATGACGGCGAACCAGAATCGTCCGTCCCGAAGGCGAGTAGGACTGCCAACAGGAGAATAGAGAGGAATGCAGCGGTGTGGCGGAATCGACGGCTGGATTGGCTGGGATGGTTTGTTCGTTGCCCTCGGTTGTCGTGCTAGATGGAATTTCATGGAACCAGCGCCATTCGTGTGCTCCTTCAGAAAGAAGAAAACTCTCATGGTCGATGGCATAGGTGGGCAGTATAACCGTACCGGTAGCCGCCTGGCTTGCAAACAAGTATCGACCGCGCGGCGTCAGGCTGCTTAATAAAGTCGCATGGATATCGGGATATTGAATGAAACTCTGCTCCCGTTCCACTTGTTTTCCCTGCATGGGAAATTCATCGTAGAATAGAAACGTATACGGATGGGAATCGATGTCGATGGCGTGTTCTTCCCATAATTTTCCCGCCTGGGAAACGGGATTATCGCGCTCGGCCAATAAATAGAGCGCTCCCCAGACCGAGGGAAGTGCCATTCCAGAAGGTGGATTCCAACCCGCATTGGGATTCGATTCCCTTTCTTCCCGCGGCACGGGAATCGGTGTGGGTTTCCTGGGATAACCGAAACGCTCCAACTGTTCGCGTAAGCTCAAGGTTTGACGCCCATCCCTTTGAATATTGACGTCCAACGCTTGAAGCGAATTAGGGATTTGGAAAGAGTCGGCCGGGGAAGCGGAAGCAATGGTTTGTTTGGCCTGACTGAAGGGAATAAAAGATCCTGAATCCTCTTTCTTTTTTTCATACATCGTTTCCGGAATGGCCGTGAATAATGGTTCCGAACGGGGAATCCAGGGATCGAATAAATGAAGAGGAGTGAAAGGTTGGATCAGGTTAATCCCCTCCGGAACTCTGTGGTTTTCAAATGAAGTCACAATCTGACTGTAAAACATTTGTTGAATCTGGTAGGGATAACCGAACCGTTTTAAAGATTCCACCCAGGGGATGGCTGTCAAAACCAGGACTTCCAGCGAAGGTAACGGCATTTGAATACGCGGCGATAATGCAGACATTTCTTGCATGCCGCTATGGGTGAAACTGATAGCCCGATACAGATCGGGTAAAAAACTCTGAACAGAAAACCTCCCCTCTTTCTGCCATTCGTAAGGATAGATAGAAATACAGAGTAGAGTGGATAGCCCCAGTGCTGTTCCCCGTGCGATTCGTTCCTCAAGGGGAAAAGTGGCGGGATCGGCAGCGGCGCATTCTTCCGCCAGTTTTTGGCGGATCTGGTTCAAACGGTTGTTTAATGGATGCCGATCGATGGTATCGAACCGGCTATATACCTGATCGTACATAAGCGAAGCCAGTCCTAACATACGCACCTGACGATCGCTGAAATCCTGACTGGAAAACGATGCCGGGGCATTGGGTGTGGGCGGCTGAATCTCATCCAGGATACGTAAAAATTCTCGTTGCAAGCCCTCGCTGGCCCAACGTTCTTTTTCAATCCCCCAATACCCAATGATTTCACAAAGTATTTTTGTATAAAATTGAAAATCCTCTTCTGAAAGTTGCATGGGATGAAAGTTTTTGCTTTCTCCCAAAGGCCCATCTCCCAGATACCATTTCGAATGGGGATTGAAATATCCAACAGCCCTCTGCCGAAATTCATCCGCTCGATCTTTAAATAATTCCTGGCGAACGATACGCCGTGCCTCGCGAATTTGTTTGGCGTTTGCCAAAAGAAAGGGATGGTTTTCTTTCTGGATATTCTCCAATAAATAACCAGGTACTGGAGGAAGCGTCTGAGCGGATAGGGAAATCGAATTTCCAACAATCCCTCGTGACACGAAAAGTGCAATGACGATAAAAGTGCGGAATTGAATGATCTTCATCGTTCGCAATATGCTGAGGACTGGGATACTCTCGGATAATTCCCCAGCCAATCCGTTCTGATTATGGTATACTCGATACGGATATACATGGAAAGGGTAACACAAAATGCCGGGAGCGGCAGAAGGAGAGGAGGTTTCGCCATGACTCTCGACTCGCTGCTCAAGAGGAAACTCCGCATGAATGGAGTCATTGCCGCCGGTGCAGTAGCGGTTTTCCTACTGATCGGATGGGTTTTATTGGCTTATTCGCGTTCAGGCGGCGAATCCATGGAAACGGCACGCAACCGGATGGTTGCATGGCAGATTCAGCGCCGGGGTATCACCGATCCGCGAGTGCTGGCTGCTATGCGAAAGGTGGAACGGCATCGTTTTGTTCCCGAACGTTACCGGTCTTACGCCTATGACGATCATCCCCTGCCGATCGGCGAAGATCAAACCATCTCCCAGCCTTATATTGTCGCTCTCATGACCGAACTCCTCCAACCCAAGGAAACAGACATTGTTTTGGAGATCGGAACGGGTTCGGGATATCAGGCGGCCATTTTAGCCGAACTGGTTAAGGAAGTGTATACCATTGAAATTGTGGCATCTCTGGGCAAGAATGCGCAACAATTATTAAACGAACTGGAATATAAAAATACTCACGTCCGTATCGGCGACGGGTACAAGGGATGGCCGGAAAAAGCGCCCTTTGACAAGATTATCGTCACCGCCGCTCCCGATCATATTCCCCAGCCTCTCGTCGATCAACTCAAGCCCGGGGGATTGATGGTGATTCCTGTCGGAAAGTCGCATCAGGAATTAATGTTGATCTCCAAAGACGAGAAGGGTGTAACCCAGGAAAATATTCTCCCTGTCCGTTTCGTTCCCATGACTGGAGAAGCAGAAAATAAAGACTGATCTTTCTTCCATTTCAAGATAAAGCGGATTGGGGCCTGAAAATATCACTGCAGCCGTTTTAGGCGTTGGAGAGAGATGCAGTAGAAACCAAAGGCGCCGCTGAGATACAGTAGGACATGCCAACCCAGCATCCGGAACCAATCAAGAACTTCCTGGCTTCGGTTCTCCAAGAGGGGGAAAGATCGAATCATATATAAGGGGCTGATTGCCTGAATGGAAACCGGCGGAATCGGAAGATGGTAATTTTCGATTATAAAACCGGCCAGATAAGGTGCGGCGAATATTGTGGCGCATAAGATATATCCTGCACTGATGGCATTGCCGGTTTTGGGGAGAAGGAGTGACAGGCAGGTTGTGGCGCTCAGAATGAATATCATTTGAACGAACAGAATGATTCCATAAAATGAGACGTGAATCGGTGAAACGAGGTAACTCTGGGATAAGTGGATGGAATGAAGCAGAGTAAAAAATAAAAAAGCGGTGATGAAGGGAAGACAGAATAGAATTCCCACGCGAGGCAGGCATTGCGACAAAGCGCCAAGCATTTTCCCGTGCAGGATGCCACGCGCCTGGCATATTGTGGTAAGCATCATCTCCCAGGTGTTTTGTTCCTTTTCGCGGGCGAAGAGAGGCCCGGCATAGGCAGGTACCATCTGGCCAATGGCGAGTAAAATAACGATCGCCACCCATTTCCCGCCGGAAATCGGAGTTAATAAAAAAAGAAAATGGCAGAGAAGAATGATGACATACCAGGAAGACAATCCTGAAAAACCGGATAACGCAGCATAAGCAAGCCGCTCTCGTACATAGAATGGATTCATCTCATCTGTAAAATTCCACCATGAAGACAGGTTTCCCTCTTTTTCTTGCGTTTTAATCCCCTGACGAAAATAGAAACGGGGAGTTCGGCGCATATCCCATGCATCCCGGATCGTAGGTTCTAAAAAAGACAACCGGCTCCTTGAGGCGCGCAACAACCAGAAGGTCAATCCTACGGCCAGGATTGTCCCCAGAAGAATATAACTCCAGAACCATAATTTAGTGATCGGTAGTAGACTCACTACCGGATAGTTTGCCGCGGCGAGTTTGACAAGAATCCCTAAAGTGGAATAAAGAATCCCCAGCCAGAACGCCAGGGCGGCTCCACCGACGACCATTGCCAGAAATAAAGTCAGATGGGTCAAAAAAATTGCTTGAAACGTCGTTTTTGCATTCAAGGCATTATAAATGGAAAACGAAGCCACAACAAAACAAGATAAGACCAGATAAAACGGCCCGGCTATCAGTTCGCGAGGCGATACACCTCCACGTGTTACGCAAATCCCGATCAGAGGAAAAGTCGATACGATCAACAGCACCATCACGCCTAATGTCGATATCAGTTTACCGGCAATAATTTTTCCGGGCGGCAAGGGTGTAGTTAACAGGAGTGGATAGGTATCTTGTTCGCGCTCCGTTATTAGTGAATGCGATACAATTCCTGGCAATAATAAAACAATGACCGCGAGTTCGGCAGCAATCAGGGCGTAAAATAGGCGCCTCCCTACAGGGATAGTAGGCCCTGCATCCAGATTATACGACCAGGCCAGACAAAGTATCAGAGTACTCGCAATCAATAACATGGCCATCATCCCCCAAAAACGGAAACGCCGGGAATAACGGATAAACTCTCGGAGAATGATTGGATTGGACTTGAACCAATTGAAGATATTGATTGATGATTGAACCAGCCTGCTCAACGAAGAAGGGGTTATCAGACGTAGTTCCTGAATATCTTTGCCGCCGGAATCGATCATAAGGAACCCGTTGATTAGAGCGGTTCTCATAAGACAATGCGTAAATTTACACGTCCCGTTTCGAAAAACCGATCCTTTCATTCCCGGCTTTTTCAAAACGCGCATCGGAAAGCAATGATAAAAATCACTCGAAAATCGATTTACTCTATATAACGCCTGGAAAAAGAAAAGGTGATCGATAATCAAAAAAACCGCCAGATTGGTGTCCGGCGGTTTTGGGTATGTTATTTCGTTGATTATTCGTTATCGATCTGTCATGAAGCTATAGCGTTATCCAACGCTTCAGCCAATGTATTCTTTGAGGTGAAACCGATCCATTTGTTCACAATTTCACCTCCCTTGATAATCATCAAGGTTGGAACGCTCATAATCCCAAAACGTGTTGCCAAATCCTGATTATTATCGACATCCACAGTCGCCACTTTCGCACGTCCAGAATATTCATCGGCTAATTCGTGGACAAGTGGTGCTATCTTTTGGCAAGGACCGCACCACGTAGCGCTAAAATCAACTAAAACAGGAATATCCGATTGCAGGACTTCGCTTTCAAAATTCGCGCCCGTGATTTCAATCGTATCGGTCATGTTTTTCTCCTTAATGGGCTCGGTAATAATAAATCAGAAGACATTTTCACGAGAGGTAACTAGTATACCTTTCCAGAAAACGATCATCAAGTTGACTGCCGATATAGTCCATGCAAATGAGGAACGGAAGGATGGCTAATGAATTTTCGACGATAAGACATTGATTTTTAATGGTTTGGTTTTTTATTATTTCATAAATAGTAAAATGGGGGGTTGTCGAATAGTAGAATTCTGGAGATAAAATAAAACTCTTGTGATATTCTAAAATGGGAAACTATAGGAAGGGATGCACTATTATGAATAAAAATTATGTTATATTTCTTGTTTCGATCCTTTTCATCTTGAATCAATCGCTTGTAATTGCCGATCAAGGGATTGAACTTCGTCACCATTTCTTTTCCGGCGAATTGGGAAAAGCGATGACAGAAGTCAAAATGCAGGGCGATTCGTTTATCACCGGGGAAAAAGCCGCTACCCAGATGCAAATGCAGATGATGCGCGATTTGCATATCGGGGCGGTTGATTCATTAGGCAACGCCAAAATCGACGTTACCGTCCAACGTATCCGCACTCAAGGGAAAATGGAAAATTCCACATATAATAAAGATCTGGCAGGACAAGAATTACAAAGCGTCATGTTCGGCGCCGACCGAATGAACCTCGAAGTCTCTCCACTGGGTTACGTTCGGGGTGAGGACGACCAAATGCTTCAAAAGTTAGGGATTAGTTTGCCTGCCACGCTTGGGAATACCGGGGGATTTGAATTCCCGACCTTTCCTGTCGAACCGGTTCGCGTTGGAGATCGATGGACGGAAAACGGCCAGATTCTTCGTGGTGTCAAGAATTCCCGAAGCGATCTTTCGGAACAAAGCGTGTATCAGCTATATCGCATTCAAAATTCTCCTCAAGGGCGTGTGGGTGTGATCCGGTATAAGAAAGTAACCGACCTCTCCGGTTTGAGCCTGGGTGGAACGGCTTTATCCGGGCAGGGATTAAATAACGGTTCCACTCGGTCTCAAGTAGGAGGTCTGGTGATCCAACTCGAAGGAGAGATCGAGTTCAATATCGATAAGGGAACGGTTATAAAAACCACCCAACAGGGATATTGGAATATGGATATGTCCATGATGTCGGGAATGGCCGATTTGGGAAGTGGGGGTACGGCGAATCCCGGCGTTTCGACACCCAAAAACAATCGGCAAAAAACCGATGTGAAACAAAATATGAAGATGAAAATCAGCACCCAATTCCAGTGGACCGGTCAGCAAAAAGCGTTGGAACCACAGACACCGGCTGTAACCACTCCAAAGATTGAAGATCTACCCGATGCCACATCCCCGATAGAAGTCCCCTGATAGAAAGGATTCTCCTACATTACCTTCAGTATCGGCCCGGCCCATCCTGTAATTTTTTTATTGCCTATCCAGGAAGATCAATTACACTTCCCTGATTGGAAGACCGGTATTCGATTGGAAGGGACAATTCATTTAAGACGAAACGGCAAAAAGTCATCAACGTAAATTCGATCTACAACACTTCATGGATCGATCCAAGTCGTTGCTACAAAATGTAATGTGAGTTTCGTCTACAAGTCACTTTTTGCCGGATTATCATTTAAGGGTAGAGATAGGGTGATACACACCGTTTCCATTTCGGACATGAAGATCGCAAGAAATCCGGAGGATATGCTTATAACATACTCACTCGGCTCTTGCGTCGGCGTGACGTTGTTCGATCAAAATTTAGGGATTGGGGGAATGCTTCATTCTTTGCTCCCTCAAGCGAAAATGAATTTGAATCGGGCTGAAACAAACCCATTTATGTTTGTGGATTCAGGTTTTACCATTATGCTGAATGAATTCATCCATATGGGTTCCAATCCCAGGCATTTGATCTGCAAAGTGGCGGGAGGAGGTAATTTTTTAGATCCACACGGTGTTTTTAAAACGGGTGAACGGAACTATACCATGCTCCGCAAGGTATTATGGAAATACAAAATCCTCATCGCCGGAGAAGATGTTGGGGGAACAATTCCCCGAACAATGGTGTTATACTTGGCGACGGGAGAGACGGCTATCCGGTCGCAAGGAAGAGAAACCATTCTATGAACAAGCGGCTTGAAATTCTCGATCGAATCGCTTCATTTCCCTCGTGGCCTCCTTCTGCGCGGCTCGCGGTAGATTGGATTGCACAACCCCAACGAAGCCAAACAAGTCTGTGGGATGCCATCCAAAACGATCCGATATTCTGCCGCAAAATCCGGATGCTGGCGGAAACGGATTATTTTCTGCCATTTACTCACGGAGCGATTTTCGAAAAAAATAGTCCTCCGATACCGGATATGCAGGTATTTTCTTTGGCCATGATGGTTGGATCGGTACAATGGATCGTTTCTCTTGGTAAAACAGTTCCACCCTTGCGTTACTGGGATCACTGTCTGGCAGTGGCTCTTGGAATGGAAAAATTGGTGGAGATGATGGAGATGGAACCTCCCGATTTTCTCTTTGCAACCGGATTTCTTCACGATGTAGGGAAAATGGCCCTGGATCACTTTCCCTTCTCCGATGCAATCGCGATCATTCGGCAGGCCGAAGAAAAGGGACTCTCCGTCGATGAAATGGAACGACAAATACTGGGAATCGATCATATGGAAATTGGCGCGATTCTCTTGGGGCAATGGAATTTTCCCCTGGCCGTTATCGAGGCAATTCGTTGGCATCATCTGCCGGATTCGTTTTCGGGAGATTCCCGCCTGTTGGATCTCGTTCATGTGGCCGACGCCGTATCGTTAATGATGGGGATCGGGCCACAAAGCGAGGGCTTGAATTATCAAACGTCTTCCCAGGTTAAGGAACGCCTGGATCTAAACATTAAGAAGATTGAAGAATTGATTTTTCGCATTCAGGATGAATTGGATCTTTTGCGACACTCTTTCTCTCGGTTAATAGGAGAATCGTTTCCATGCCATTGAACATTTTGATCGTTGACGATTCCAAATTGGTTCATGCCATGATCGCCCAAACTCTGGAAATGGCAAACGTTGAAATCCAGGAAGTATTACATGCCATGAATGGGAAGGAAGGTTTGGAGGTTCTTCACAACCATTCCATTGATCTGGTTTTTTCCGATATTCACATGCCGGTCATGGACGGAATAGAGATGATCGAGACGGCTTTCCGGGATGAAAATCTGAAATCGATCCCGATCATCGTCATCTCTTCGGAAGGCAGCCACAAACGAATCGATGAATTAAAACATTTCGGTGTTAAACATTATATTCGGAAACCGTTTACTCCGGAAATGATCAATGAAGTGATCCAGCAGGTGATGGGAGAGGGATCATGACCCAATCGAAGCAGGAACTTCTTGTACAGGTTCTTGAAAAAGTCCTCGAACAGTTCGCCTTTGCTTTTTGCGAACTCGTCAAAAAGGATGAACTGGAAACCGAGGAAACAGAATTTGTACAATCCACTTTATCGTTTTCAGGTCCCTGCTCAGGAGAGTTGTCTATTACCATGCCGGCTGAATTATGCGCCGAGATTGCTGGCAACGTTTTAGGGCTGGATCCGGGAGAATGCGATATAGTGGAATACGCACAGGATTCGCTTCGAGAGCTTCTGAACGTGTTTGTCGGCAACGTTCTGACTACCCTATACGGAGAGGACGCGCTATTCGATTTTGGAACGCCGTCGATCATTCGTCTGGACCAAACAGAATGGCAGGCATTGATTGACGATCCTGATTCGATCGGTATTACCATCGAAGATTCGCCCGCTCTCCTGCGCTTCTCCGTTCAACCGGAATAAGGAAAACGGTCAGTTTACGCTTCCAGGATTGTTTCGTTTGATTCCTAGCCGGTTCTTCACTTCCGCCATCGTTTCCTGTGCGATGGGCCGGCAACGTTTCTCTCCTTCCCGTACGATATCATATACGTCGCCGGGATGATTCTGCAGCGATTGATACTTCTCGCGGAATGGGCAGAGAAAATCCTCCATATGGCCATGCAGGATTTTCTTGCAATCCACACAGCCAATCTCCGCCGTCCGGCATTCGGTGTCGATTCGTTGCAATTCATCTTTTGTGGAAAAAATATTGTGAAGCGCATACACATTGCAGATTTCGGGATTCCCCGGATCATTACGCCGTTTCCGGTTTTCATCGGTAACAGCGGTCATGATCTTCTGCCGAAGCGAATCGGCCGGTTCGAACAGGGAGATATGATTATTGAGCGATTTGCTCATTTTCGCCTTGCCATCCAACCCCATGATGCGCGGCGTTTGGGTTAAAAGGGCTTCTGGTTCGGGAAAATACTCGCCATATGCATTGTTGAATTTACGAGCCAGATCACGGGTAAGTTCCAGGTGTTGAATCTGATCGTCCCCCACGGGAACGGCGTCGGCCCGGTAAATCAGGATATCGGCCGCCATTAGAGCGGGATACGCCAACAACCCCAGGTTGATATTTTCCGGCGACTGTTGCGATTTATCCTTGAACTGTGTCATGCGCTCCATCAGTCCGAGAGGTGCCAGGCAAGAAAACACCCAGGCCAGTTCCGTGTGTTCCTGGATGTCGGACTGAACCATCAATACCGCTTTCTGGGGATCGATGCCGCAAGCCAGCAAGGCCGCCAGCATATCGAAGGTCAGCTGGGGCAATTGGGATGGCTCAAAAGGCGTCGTAAGCGCGTGATAATCGACCACTCCGTAAATGCAATCGTAACTCTCCTGAATCGCTACCCAATTGCGAAGCGCGCCGAAATAGTTACCAATATGAATCTCCCCGGTGGGGCGAATGCCGGAAAATACTCTTTTTTTTGTCATGAATCCCTCTGGGTGTCTGTAAAATCTATTAATGGAAATATAACCAACCCGGCGGTTCTGTCTAGCCGTTCGCCTATCCTATCCTGAATCGGTGGAGATGTACCGATTCGGCCACGTTCTCTTAACAAACACGGTATTCCTGGAGGACACTATATCGTGAGATACCGGATATTCTTTTAAAGAGTACCTTGCATCTTTGTCGAATATATAACGGCAAGAGGACATCTGTCTTGATTTACTTCTGAAACTCTTTTTTCATGGGTAAAAATGGGATAATTTAAATAAACGCCAATGAAAGATACTTCACTCTATCCAAGCCGGATTGCCGCTTGTTCTGTTTTTCTTTTGTTGACGCTTTTTTACGTCAACCCCTATCTCAATTCGTTGGACAGAAACCTGATCGGCAACGGGCAGGATCCTTCCTTTCTGTATTGGATTCTTGGAAGAAACATGCAATCCATAGCGGAAGGATTTCATTCTTTTTTTGACACGAATATTTATTTCCCCGAAAAGAATACATTATTGTATTCAGAGTCCTGGTGGGGTATTTCTCTGTTGATGTATCCCTTTTATGCCAGCGGTGTATCGCTGACCTGGATTTTTAACGCCTGTGTTATTTTCGGCATGACACTGGCCGGGTACGCCTCTTTTGAAGTCGTTTTCGATTTGACTCGGAGATTCTTTGTATCGATTTTAGGCGGGTGTATATTTGCCTATACAACCTATCATGTCTGCGCATTCGACCGCCCGCAATTGCTTTTTAGCGGCGTGCTGATCCTGTCTCTTCGTCAATTGTATATCTTTTTTCTGTATGGACAAAAAGGGTCTCTTTATCGATACGCAGGATTTTCGTTGCTGTTACCATCGTTGTGCGTATATTTCTCGGCGTATAATCTTCTCTTTTCGATGGTTTTCTTCGGTGTGAGCTCCGTTTTACTGCCCCGTCCCTTATTCCAAAATCGGGCCAAAATGTTTCTTTTTTTTCTCATGGCCGTTCTCGGCGGATATTTGTTATTGTACGTGCCTTATCTCTATTTTCTCATTAATGCCCGAAACGGTCAGATCGTAACGCTTTTTCCGATCGTGCAATCGCCAACGATTGCCAACTTGATTTACCCCACGCGAATTCATAGTTTTTATGTTTCGAAATTACCTCCCATTCCAGCCACTTATACCGATCTGGCCTTATTTCCCGGTTTTCTGACGATTGGCTTGTTTGGAATGGCAGTTCTCCGGTTTTTTATTTCGTCCAACTGGACGCGCCGACAAAAAAGCCTATTGATTGTCTCCGGGATTCTGACGGCTTTAACGATAGCGGCTTTGCTGTTAACCCTGCTGTCCCAAGTCCCTCAAACGCCTCCGGCGCTTCGAATTCGTATTGCCAATCCTGAAATCCTTCATCTATTGGCTGTTTTGTTTTTGCTTTATCCGGTTTTTGCCTCTCTCAAGAAGGCAGCCCTAAGCCCAAACGATTCCAACACAATGATTGTTGCTTTTCTATTGGCATCTGCATATATGGCTTTAATCTGCTTTGGATACTATCCCTGGTCGCTCCTGGAAGAAATTCTCCCCTGGTTAAGTTTTTTGCGGGTTCATGCCCGGATTGGAATTCTGATTCTCTTATTCATGAGTGTAATCGTTTCGATGTTTATCGATCGCTGGATCACCTCTATCCGAGCCATCCGTACTCGAGCTGTTGTATCGGTAAGCGTACCGTTGGTGCTGGCATGTTTTATTCTGATAGAAAGTTACCCATTTGTACGATTTACCGAAACCCCGGAAGCAGATCGTATACCGCCGGTCTATCGCTGGTTGAAAGAACAGGCCGATATTTCCACCATCGTTGAATTACCGATCTCTTTTGGATCGTCCGTTCAATACGAAATGGCGTCTCTTTATCACCGGAAAAATATGGTCAATGGATATTCGGGCTACGAACCAGCCTGGTATCGATCGTTTGCAGAGACCATGACGGCATTTCCCAGCCGGAAGGCATTGGATATTCTCGCCGAACATCGCGTCGATCTGGCGATCGTCCATAAAAATGGGATCGAACGATGGAGCAACCTGGTGAAATATACAGATTTTCTCCCCTTTCTGAACATCGCATATGAAGACGACCGGGCTTTGGCTCTGCGATTCCAACCACCCTTCGAATGCCGTGATGCGATACTGCACTGCCGGATGGCCGATACCCAGGAAACTCTTTGCAAGGCAGATATTCGCGTCATCGTGCGGAATCGGGTTTTATCATACCAAACTGATGAGTTTGGAACATTGGCGCTCGGCGCAATTCCGCAAGAAGCTGTGATTATTGAGGCATCTCACTTCCTCTGCGAGTTGAAACAGTCGGAAATAACCGGAGAAAAAGAACAAAACCCAGAAATCGAGCTAGGCCTGGATCGGAATACCAAAGGCATTCACAGCATCGAGGGGCAATTCATATGGAAAGAAACAAAACCTCCCCATGTGTTATTAGAATTATTCGTCAATAATCGAAAAATCCTAGATAGAGTGACAGTAGATCCAACTTATACAATAAGGAATTTACCTCCGGAAGTGTATCAATTGACATTAAAAACAAACCGCTATTACCCTCCTGTAGCTGCGAAGACTTTCGATCTCCGTATCGAGAGTCCTACGAATACGATATGGAATATACCCGTCCCGAATAGTCCGTAAGTAAACGTAATGGAGGCCTGATTGTATTGCGACTGGGTTGAACGAACGGCGTTTCAATAGGAATCTTGTTAGATTCTTTCAAGGCATATCTGCGAGTTTATCTCGTAGAATACTATTGAAGCCTTGAAAGAATTTACAGATACCCGAATTTCAAATATCTTTGGCTTGGCTTGTGAAATAATGAGGGTAGAAACGTGAAACGAATCTGTGTCTTTTGCGGATCGAGTCCCGGAGCGCGGCCGGAATACAATCGGGCAGCCGAAGAGATGGGAACGATCCTGGTCCAGAAAGGAATCGGGGTTGTATACGGCGGTTCGAACGTGGGTGTCATGGGCGCGCTGGCCAATGCGGTATTGGCAGCGAGAGGAGAAGCGTTCGGCGTGATTCCCCGCGCATTTGCCGATAAGGTCGGCCATAGCCATTTAACCCAGTATCACATAGTGGAAACCATGCACGAGCGAAAAGCCCGCATGTATGAATGGAGCGACGGCTTTATCGCCCTGCCGGGTGGGATGGGTACCCTGGAAGAATTTTTAGAAACGGTCACCTGGTTGCAACTGGGATTTCACAAGAAGCCGTGCGGCGTATTGAACGTGTGCGGCTTTTACGATGGATTGTTTCGGTTTCTGGATTACGTCGTGGAACAGCGCTTCTTGAAATCCATTCACCGCGAGATGATTCTGGTCGATACCGACCCGGAGCGGTTACTGGACAAAATGGACTCGTACGAGCACGTGGCTGTCGATAAATGGATGGACCGTAAATGAATCTTATCGAAAAGCGGAAAAAGAATTGAAAAAAACGATTCATATAGTTCTTCTTGTATGTTCATTGAGCCTCACGGCTTTGTCCGATTCTCTGAGATCGCAGATCGATGAAATCGTTCAACCCTTTCTCGAATCGAAGCCGAAATGCGCCCTTGTTGCCGGCGTTGTCGAAAACGGCAATCAACATGTTTACGCATACGGCCAGATGTCACACGATAATTCGAAAACACCGGATGGCGATACGATTTTCGAGATTGGCTCGATCTCGAAAGTGTTTACCGCCATCCTCCTGTCGGATATGACGTTGAAAGGGGAGGTTCAACTGGACGATCCCATCCAGAAATATCTTCCCGCTTCCGTGACGATGTCCGCCTGGAAGACGCGGGATATCACTTTACACGATCTGGCTCGGCATACCTCGGGATTGCCCCGCATGCCGGATAACCACTCTCCCCAAAATCCGTATAATCCCTATACGGATTATACGGTGAAAGACTTGTATGATTTTCTGAACCGGGTCGAGTATGAAAACCCGCCGGGAACCAAAGCCGTGTATTCAAACATCGGGTTTGGATTATTGGGACACCTGTTGGGGAAAAAAGCCGGATCGAGTTTCGAGGACGCGGTTATTGCGCGAATCTGCGAACCGTTGCAAATGACGCTGACAGACAACATGAAATCCCGCCTGGCGCAGGGATACCGTTCGGACGACGAGTTAAACGGACGTTGGGAATTTACCGATGCGTTCGCCGGAGCGGGAGGGCTTTGTTCGACCGTCCACGATATGATGAAATTTCTATGCGCCAATATGGGGCTTGTAAAGACCGGTATAGACGAAGCCATACTGTACGCGCAACAGGCTCATCTCCCCGAAGACCGGCTCGTGAATCCGGATATTCTTTTGGGGTGGTTCGTTGCACCCCTTGGAGAGGGGAACCTTCGCATTATCCACCATAGCGGCGAAACCGGTGGGTATCATACGTTTATAGGCTTCAATCGAAAAAGGAAAATAGGAGCCGTTGTACTGTCTAATCGGGCCGACAGGAGAGTGGACGATATTGGATTCAACATTCTCCGGGTATTGGCCGGCTAGGAAACAAACGAAAATAGAAATAACAACACATATAAAAACGCCCCTGAATAATCCTGCGATTTTCAGGGGCGTTGGTTGATCATCGCACGCCTTTCACCCGCATTGGAATTCCATAGAAGCGGGTGCTGGCCGTAAT
>CAZFOX010000030.1:0-14944 GCA_964520565.1 uncultured bacterium
CGTTGACCTGCCACGTGAAGGGAACGGTTGGATTGCCTCCCGAAAAAGTCAATTCCTGCCGGAACACCCTCCCCACAACGCCGTCGAAAAGGCGGGGCATGGTGATGGATATCGGATCGTATACAGTCAGCCGGAACAGCCGCTCGATAGTCTTGTTTCTATCGTCCTTAACGCGGATAGTAAACGTATAATCTCCCTTGGTAGTAGGCGTTCCTGTCAACTCTCCCGAAGCGGACGCTAGGCTCACGCCTGCAGGAAGCGATCCGGCGGATACGGAAAACAGGAAAGGCGGCAGGCCGCCCGCCACGTTCAGTCGCTGGGCGTAATTCACTCCTGCCGTTCCATGAGGAAGCCGTTCCGGTGTGACCACGGCGAGGGGATTGTATTGAGCGATGACAAATTCTTTCTCTACATAGGAGTTATTTTGATCGGTAACCCCCAGCCCAAACCGGTACGTTCCAGCGGTGGTGGGTGTACCAGAGATGATGCCCGTGGTGGCATGCAAACTCAGTCCGAGTGGAAGAAGGCCGTACGAGATACGGTACTGGTAAGGAGACCGGCCTCCTCCGACTGCGATGGCTTGATGGTAATACTCGCCGGTCTCCGCCTGGGGCAACGTGCTGGCGAAGATATTCAATGGCTGTCCCGATCCAATCGTTAGAAGAATATCCGTTCGAACGGTTTGGAAGGGGATCGTTGTTGTCTGATAAGTCGATAACGCTTGATAACCGGTTTTTTGGGCTTCCAGTGTATAGGTTCCCTGGGGAAGATATCGAAATCGGGCAAATCCCTGGCTGTCGGTCATTCGCGATAAGCCTCCTGTAATCGTTACGGTGGCATTGGCGATCGCGTTCCCCGTTACATGATCTTTGACGGATACTTCGAGTGCGGGCCCCATCCAACGCAGATACGCGGCGTTATCATGGCCGGATAGTATATATTGACCGTCTGGAGAAACCGCTACTGAATACGCGGGCGAACTGGGTTGGTCGAAAGATAACGTGGGCGTATTGCTGGCCGTACTCCACACTTTGACCGCCCGGTCCGCTCCGGCGGTTACAAATTGGTTTCCATCCGGTAAAAACGCAGCGGCATTGACCGCTTCCGTATGCCCCCAATATCGCCGGACCAGACTGGCTCCCGACTCGCTCCACGTCCACAGCCGAATCGTGTTATCCGGTTCCCCGGCAGAAGTGATAACCTGCGTTCCCAAAGGAGAAAAATCAGCCGATGTAACCGGGCCGGTATGGCCGGTAAAACTGGTAATCAGGTTGGTCGTCGTCTTATTCCACAAGCGCGCGGATTTGTCACTGGAACCGGTCAGGATCGTGCTTTCATCGGGTGAAAAAACCACAGAGTTCACTTGATCGGTATGGCCGGTGTAAATTTTATAGACGAACCAATGGCGTTGATTGTTCAGAATTCGCACTTCCCATAGATTGACCCTTCTGTCATGTCCGCCGGTCAGCAGCCAGTTTCCATCCTGGGAAAGTTGGAGACTGGATACCTGGCTGGTATGGCCGCCTGTAAAAAGCAATTGAAAAATACCCGTCTTCGCGAACCATTGCGATATGAGACCGCTCGCGTCGCCGGTTATCATGTATTGCCCGTCGGGCGAGATATCGGCGGCCAGGATCGAGTTGGTGCGTTGGAGCCGGTAGATCGATTGTCCGCTCTCCACATCCCATACAATCAGAACCTGATCGTCCAGGCTGCTGGTCAAGGCGGTCTTCCCGTCCGGTGAAAAAAGAACCCGGGAAACCGGTCCACGATGGCCGTTGAATGTGGCTTTCCGGCTTAGACTCAAATCGAGGTCGGAGACAAAAAGGGTGAATGTCCGATAAGCCGTTCGTCCGTCGATGTCCCGGATACCGAGTGTCAGAGTGGCGGATGTCGCTTCCGTGGGAGTTCCGGAAATCCACCAGGATAGATTATCCGTCGAGGCGATCTGAAGCCCGGCGGGAAGGTGGCCAGCCTGCAAGAACCAGCGGTAGCCCTCGTAATGACTCCCGCCCACAAACGTCAACGGTTGGTTGTAGGGTTTGCCAATGATTCCATTAGGTAACTGCATGGTTTGAATGGCAATGGGATCGAATACTTCCAGATAAACATCGCGGGTTGTGGAAAGGCCACGTCCGTCCGACAGTCGAACCTCAAAATGATAGACGTTGTTTACTGTCGGCGTTCCCGATATCACGCCCGCTGCCGATATAGTTAATCCTGCTGGAAAAGAACCCCCGGATACCGAAAAGGTAAAAGGGCTTTTCCCACCTGTATAATTGAATACATACGTGTAGTATGTTCCTAGAGTACCTGATGGGAGTACTCGTTCGGTCAGGATTTCCAGAGGCGGCACTTGCTCGATGGAAAAGGTTTTTTCGACGAACGAAAACGAATCGGTCAGGCGGATTTTAAATGTATAATTTCCCGCTTGCTCCGGTCTTCCCGAAAGGACCCCGCTGGAGGCATCCAGCGTTATACCGCCGGGCAACGTTCCCGATACGAGAGAAAAACGGTAAGGGGGTTCTCCACCCAGGACGGACAGCGTTTGCTGATATGTCGTTCCCGTTTCCGCGATAGGAAGCGCTGTGGTTAGAATCTGCAGAATGGGCGGCACTTGAATCGTCAATTCCGTGGTTTGAAGCGGAATAATAACGGCTGTCGGTTTTCGAATCAGATAATATCCCGCCTTGGTAACATCGATGACGTACGTTCCCGAAGGGATGGTCTGAAACACACAATTTCCATGCAGGTCGGTCAACCGGCTTTCAAGAACGGCTACGGAAACCGAAGCGCCTTCGATGGGATTGCCCGTCAGCGTATCCTGGACGTGAACGCGCAGCGAGGGCGTGACGGCTAACGGCGATACGCGGGCTGGAATACTGCGGCCAGGTAACACGGCGATTCTCGTGCTTCCGGGAGTGGAAGCGCTGGCAGAGGGAATTTCAATGAAGAGCGCCAACAATATCGGGATAATTGTTAAAGTTGCCCGATCCAGAACGGTTGACATATGGACGAGTCCTTTTTTAAGAAAATCGGTGATTTTCTTGATATTTCTCCCCCAAGTTGAGAGAGAGTAAGAGGGGGTTGTTGGGAAAATCGACTCACCCCGCCTTTAATTCCCCAGCTTGGAGAAGGAATCTTCATCATTCGGCTATGTACAGACTAAAATATCTTAATCCAGAAATTATCAACATGTTATGTTACTTGATATTGAATGGGAAGAAAACTAGATTCTGTCAAGGCGATTCTGCGAGTTTATCTCTCAGAATGCGTTTGGAGCCTTGAAAGAATTTGTAAATACCTGAATTTCAAATATCTTTGGCTAGTTTTTTCTCGTCGGTTCGCGATCGTGGTTGACGGATACCCATCGCCGGATTATAGCGATTCAGGGTAACGGACATTTCGAAAACCATAATTCTCTATAAAAAAACAGAGAAAACAGAGGGAAAAGGGAGAATGTCATGACAAAAACAACCTTGGCCGTTATTGTGGGAAACCGCGATTTCTTCCCGGATCGCCTTATCTCCGAAGGGCGCAACGATATTCTGACGTTATTTAAAGAAATGGATATCGAACCGGTCATTTTGGGGGAAAACGATACCAAACTGGGCGCGGTGGAAACCTGGGCGCACGCCAAACAATGCGCCGAACTCTTCAAGAAAAACCGGGACCGGATCGATGGCATTCTCGTGACGCTTCCCAATTTCGGAGACGAAAAGGGGATCGCCGATACGGTTAAACTCTCCGGCTTGAATGTGCCGATTCTCGTCCAGGCCTATCCGGACGATCCCCGCGAGATGAACGTCGAACGCCGCCGCGATGCCTTTTGTGGGAAAATTTCCGCCTGCAGCAATCTCCGGCAATATGGATTTCCTTATACCTTGACCAACCTCCACACCGTTCATCCATTGTCGGACAGTTTCAAGGACGATTTACAGCGCTTTCTTGGCATATGCCGGGTGGTCAAAGGCGTTCGCTCCGCCCGCCTGGGAGCCGTCGGGGCGCGTCCTAACGCTTTCAATACCGTGCGGTACAGCGAGAAGATTCTGCAGGAATCGGGTGTCAGCGTATGCACGGTGGACCTCTCCGAAATCCTGGGCAATGCCCAAAAGTTGGCAAACGATGATTCGCGGGTGAAAGAGAAACTGCAGGAAATTCAGCAATACGCCGATGCGGGCAACGTTCCCCAGGCGTCCCTCGTTCAGATGGCGAAACTCGCCGTGGTTCTTCTCGATTGGATGAACGCGAACGAATTGAACGCTACCGCCTTGCAATGCTGGACCTCCATCCAACAGAACTTCGGTGTGAACGCCTGCGCCGTCATGAGTATGATGAGCGAAAAACTCCTGCCCAGCGCCTGCGAAGTGGATATCACCGGCGTACTGGCCATGTATGCGTTGCAACTGGCTTCCGGACGCCCCAGCGCTCTGGTCGATTGGAATAATAATTATCAGGACGATCCCGATAAATGCGTCCTCTTCCATTGTGGGAACTGGGCGAAAACCTTCCTGCCCGGCGCGAAAATCATGAAGGCCGATATTTTGGAAACCACCCTGGGAGAAGGGATGACCTGGGGCGCGTTACAAGGCCGCACCCCGGCCGGGCCGGTTACGTTCGCCCGCATCAGTACGGACGACTCGGTAGGTTTGATTCGCGCCTATACCGCGGAGGGGCGTTTTACCGACGATCCCCTGGATACTTTCGGCAGCAAGGCCGTCGTCGAAATTCCCGGCTTGCAAAACCTGATGCATTACGTCTGCATGAATGGCTTCGAACATCACGTCGCCATGAATCCTTCGCAGACCGCTTCCATTCTCGCGGAAGCCTTCGATAAATATCTCCTGTGGGATACCTACTTCCACCAGGGGTAAATCGGCCTTTGAAAAGAACAACGATGGCGGGATATCTCTTCGGACAATCTCCCGCCTTCGTTTTTTTAAAGGAAAAATGGGTGTATGATTTCTCCGTTCGATATACTGTTGATCGGGACGGAGAAGGGCGATGAAAATATCTTCCGTTTTTTTACCAATAATTCTGATTGGGCTTCTTGGAGTGGCGTACGCTCAAAACAACGATACTCTCTTCGAACGTGCCATAGTGGATGATGCCAATCCCAAAGACCCCTGGGTGAAAATTACCGGCGATCTGAACGGCGATGGCTTCGCCGATCTCATCCTCGGCGGCCAGAAAGGCCCGGTCGTCTGGTATGCCTATCCCGATTGGAAGAAAACGCAGATCGGCGAGGGGGGATACAACACCGTGGATGGCGAGACCGGTGATATCGACCGCGACGGTGACCTCGACGTGGTCGTGGGGGCGGAATTCTGGTATGAAAACCGGAACGGAGACGGCTCTTCCTGGAAAACGCACCGGATCGCCGATACCCGCACGCACGATATCGAACTGGCCGATCTCGATGGCGACGGCGATTTCGATCTCGTTGCCCGCGATCAATCCGGTTTCGGCCACAACACCGGCAACCAAATTCACATTTGGAAACAGAACGATCCCGATTCGTGGGCGCATCGCTCCATCGACTGCCCACACGGCGAAGGGTTGACGCTCTTCGATCTCGACCGCGACGGCGACCGGGATATTGTGGCGGGAGGCCGATGGTACGAAAACACCGGAGATATCGAAAAGGGTTCGTGGAGCGAGACCGTCTTTGCTCCCGAATGGCATTCGGATACCGTCGTCAAAGCGGGTGATCTGAATGGCGATGGGTACGCGGATATCGTGCTGACTCGTTCCGAAGGCCCGTACCGCCTCGCCTGGTTTAAGGCGCCTTCCAATCCGAAAACGCCCTCCTGGGAAGAAAATACGATCGAGGCTTCATTCGATTTCGCGCATGGTTTGGATCTGGCCGATATGGACGGTGACGGCGATCTGGATGTGGTGGCGGCGGAAATGCATCAATCCGAACGCGATCGCGTTACCGTCTTCTTCAATGAAAGCAATGCTTCATTATGGCGTTTTCATCTCCTCTCTAATAAGGGTTCCCATGCACTTCGCCTGGTCGACATCGGTGGTGATGGCGCAATGGATATCATGGGCGCAAATTGGAGCGGCGACTTTCAACCTCTGGAATTGTGGCTGAACCGAATTCCCCAACGGACGCAGCGCTTTTCCTGGCCGGATGGCGATTGGATCGTCTATCCGGTTCAACACGCCAGTTTTGTTATGCAGTGGCATGATAAAACCATCTTCGTCGATCCCGTCGGCGAGGTGGAACTGTATCGGAATTTCCCCAAGGCGAATTGGATTCTCCTGACGCACGAACACGGCGATCATCTCAACGAGAACGTGATTGATTCCGTATCGCACGATAATACACGAATCGTGGCTCCGGCCCCCGTGGCGGAAAAACTGAGCGATCCCAACAAGAAACGAACGACCCTGATGGCCAATGGCGACCGGCTGACTCTGGACGGTGTGGCGATTGAAGCGATTCCCATGTATAATCAAACTCCCGACCGCTTACGCTACCATCCCAAAGGAAGGGGAAATGGGTACGTGCTCGGTCTCGGCGGAAAACGCATATACATTGCGGGCGATACGGAAGATATCTCGGAAATGAGGGCGCTTCGAAATATCGATGTGGCGTTCCTCTGCATGAACCTACCCTATACCATGACCGTCGAACAGGCGGCGGACGCCGTCCGGGAATTCCGCCC
Source organism: uncultured bacterium (assembly GCA_964520565.1). Taxonomy (GTDB): domain Bacteria; phylum Hinthialibacterota; class Hinthialibacteria; order Hinthialibacterales; family Hinthialibacteraceae; genus CAZFOX01. Next base: position 6,678 of record CAZFOX010000030.1, read on the forward strand.
CAAAATTGTCTATCCCTACCACTCCCGCGGCAGCGACTTGCAGAAATTCAAGGAATTGGTCGGTAGTGATCTGGGGATCGATGTCCGCATCGTGGATTGGTACGCTCAGTAAAAAAAAGTTCCACAAGAGCGATTTACCATTCCCTATTACGATTTTTTTCGTAAAATGCTATCCATAAATTTCTAAGCCGGTGGTTATGGAATCGTGGATTATAAAGATAGGGACAATCGCGGCAATCTCTACCGTACGCTGGTCGAAAACCTCCAGCAATGCGTTTTTCTCAAGGATACCGATTTACGTTTCGTATCGGCCAATTCCAGTTTCTGCAAGCTGATCGACCGTTCCCTGGAGCAAATCGTAGGAAAAACGGATTTCGATTTCTTTCCGGAAAACCTGGCGGAGAAATATCAGGCAGATGATCGCCGCGTGATTCAATCGGGAGATACCCTCCATCTCGTCGAACAGAATGAAACGCCGTCAGGCCGCCGGTGGGTGGAAGTGGTCAAAACGCCCGTTCGGGATGCGCAGGGTACGATATCGGGTATTTTAGGAATTTTCTGGGATATTACTGAACGGGTTCAAATCGAAGAATCTCTTCGAAAAAACCGGGAAGTCCTTGAATACACCCAGAAGGTCGCCCATATCGGCAGCTGGACGACGGATCTTCAAACCAAACGGCTCACCTGGTCCGATGAAACGTTCCGTATATTTGGAATGGATAAGGCGCAATTTGACGGGAAACTCGAAACGTTCTATTCCCGCATCCATCCCGACGATTTGGATGACGTCCGCCGGGCCAGCGAGAACGCCATTCGCACTCACGATTCATACAAGATCGATCATCGCATTCTGCACTCGGATGGTTCGGTACGGTGGGTGCATGAACAGGCGGAATTGATCTTAGGTCCGGAAGGAAAACCGATGCTTCTCTTCGGTACGGTTCAGGATATTACCGAGCGAAAGGAGGCAGAGGAAGCGATTGGCAACCTGGCGAAATTCCCGGATGAAAATCCCAATCCGGTTATGAGGGTTTCCCGGGAAGGATTCCTCTTGTTCGCCAACAATCCCTGCGCTCCATTGCTGGCTTTGTGGAACGTTCGGGTAGGGCAACGTCTTCCACTGGAATGGATCGAGTTGATCGGAGAAAGTTTCGAATTGCGGAAGATGCAGCAAATCGAGATCGAATGCCAAAAACAACGCTTTTTGATTTGCATTGCTCCGATTGGCGATAAGGGATACGTGAATCTCTACGGCGTCGATATCACCGAACAAAAACGTCTCGAAGAACAATTCCGGCAGGCGCAGAAAATGGAAGCTATCGGTCAATTGGCCGGCGGCGTGGCGCACGATTTCAATAATCTCATCATGGCGATTCTCGGATACGGTCAGCTGATCAAAAAAAGACTGAATCCGGACGATCCCATGCAACAGGATCTGGATGAAATCCTGAAAGCGGGCAATCGCGCGGCCTCTCTGACCCGCCAATTACTCGCCTTCAGCCGCAAACAGGTTCTTCAGCCCAAATTGCTGGAGTTAAATCGACTGATTCGGGAAATGGAAAAAATGCTTCACCGCTTGATTGGCGAAGATGTCGAATTGGAACTCAATCTCGATCCTTCGTTGGGTATTATCAAGGCCGATCCCGGACAGATCGAACAGATCGTGATGAATCTGGCCGTCAACGCTCGCGATGCCATGCCTCGCGGCGGCCGTTTAACCATCGAAACCGCCGGAGTGAATCTGGACGAACGGTACGCTGAGGGACGCGACGGCATTCAACCCGGTTCTTACGTCATGATGTCCATCCGCGATACCGGCTGCGGTATGGACAAAGATACTCTGAATCATTTGTTCAATCCCTTCTTCACCACCAAGGAGGTAGGGAAAGGAACGGGGCTGGGGCTTTCCACTGTTTACGGCATCGTGAAACAGAGTGGCGCTTTCATCTGGGTGGATAGCGAACCGGATAAGGGTACGGATTTCAAAATCTTTTTCCCGCAGATCGATCGTGCGGTCGTGCCGGAATCCGATTCGCAGACGGAAAAGAAACCGCAAACGGGAACCGAAACCATCCTGCTTGTGGAAGACGACCGCTTTGTCCAGGATGTCATCTATCGGATTCTGGGGAACAATGGTTATAAGGTGATCGTGGCCAGCGATGGCGAAGATGCCATTCGTTTCTGCCGGGAAAATTCCGAGCCGGTTCATCTGTTGATCGCCGATGTCGTTATGCCGAAATGGGGCGGCGTCTATGTGGCCCAGCAGATCGCCGAGATTCGCCCGGGTATCCATATCTTGTATATGTCGGGTTACACCGATAATGAGGTGATTCGGCACGGTCTTTTGGATCGGGAAATCAACTTCATTCAAAAACCGTTTGCCACCGACGATCTGCTCCACAAAATCCGGGAAATCCTGGATTGATACCCTCTCTGTTTTCGAAATACAGGTTGGAAGGTAATGATGAAAATCGCTCCGGGAGACCAATCATGACCAAGGCGTGGCTGCCCTTTTTTGCGATTTGCGGATTTCTTTTGGGAAACCCTTTTTTAGAACGTTTGGATGCCGCCGAAAATTCCGGATTTCATTACCTCCATACCAGCTTCGAAAACGCCTCTCCCTGCTATTGGGATATCGACGGGCAGGGCGTTATCCATGTCTATCTCGTGTACGATTACGAACGCGATTCGCCCAACCGGGCCAACGGCCACTGGCATTTTCAGATTCAGGCGGAACCCGGTTCCGATTTGACCTTCGTTCTGCACAATTTCGATAATGTCTGGAATGGAAAACACGGCCCCCCGGTCTCCGATAAAACCATCTGCTTTCTTTCTCCCGATGGGCGGGTCTGGCGCACGATCCCCACGGAGTTTATCGAGGGCGACACGATTCGTTTTTCGATCCATATGGAAAGCGATTCCCTCTATGTGGCCCGCCTCGAACCCTACCGGATCAGCGACCTGGATAATTTTCTCAGGGAAATCCAGCCTCATCCTCTCGTACAAATCGAAACCATCGGCCATACCGTCGAAGGACGTGAATTGGAGATTATCCGCGTGGGGAATCCCGATGCGCCCTACCGGGTATTTTTTCGTGCCCGTTCCCACGCCTGGGAGCCGGGCGGAAATTGGGTGGTTCAGGGATTGATTCGAAGAATGCTGCGGGACGATGACGTGGCCCGGAAATACCAGCAGCGTTTTTGCATCTACGCGATGCCGATGGCCAATAAGGACGGCGTCGCCCGCGGCCGTACCCGCTTCAACAGCCTGGGTATGGATTTGAATCGCAAGTGGGATCGCCCCGCCGATCCCCTTCTCGCTCCCGAAAACGCCGCTCTGGAATCCTGGCTGCAATCCAAGTGCGCCGAGGGAAAAGCGCCGCATCTCGCCATCGATCTGCACAACGACGAAGGCGGCAATATGCACATCAGCCGTCCCACCATTCATCTCGACCGCTATCTGAAACGAATGGAACGCCTCGAAAAATTGATGCGGGAACATACCTGGTTTACAGAAGGAGCCACCGGCGGCGATTACCGCAATCCCGGAACCATCGGCGAGGGATGGCTGGAACGCTTCGGCATCGACGCCATCGTTCAGGAACTCAACTGCAACTGGATCGCCGGTCTCAACAAGACACCGATGGGGCGCGATTGGGAACTCCTCGGCGAACAGTATCTGGAGGTGTTCGATCGGTATTTCGAAGTTTGGGACGCGGAATGAGAAGCGCCTGTCCGCGTCACCCCATCCATTTCCGCTGCCGGTCGACTTTCTTCAATACCTCGTTGGCAATACGGACGTCTTCGCCGATTTCAAAATCGAACATGCCCGCCAGCACGAAATCGGCCCCGCTATCGAAGGCGTACTGGAACGCGTTATCGGGCGGGATCGCTCCGGCGGCCATCACCTTGTAGGCGATCCACGGCTTGGATACGCCGTTCATGAACGCGACCGTCTCGGCGGGATTGTTGCACCAATAACCGGGAATTTCCGAATAAATGCCTTTGATCTCTTCCGGCTTGGGAGCGGTGGGGTATTGATGGTGATGGAGGGTTTTGATATAAAAGTCGGTCTCGATTCCTTTCGCCTCGCATTCCTGGATTACTTTCAAATCGTGGGCGCCCACGCCGGAGGGGACACCGAGTTCCCGGGCGATTCGTACGGTTTTTTCGATCAGATCGATTCGCCCCTCTTTAATCAGCTGATCCGCACGTACTCCCCATAAATAAACCGCATCCACCCCGTTATCCACGATTTCTTTGACCTGCTTCCGGTACTCGTCCAGGGTGTCGTCGATGGGGGCGGTGGGGCAAATGATCCACTGAATCTTCCCGGCGCGCTCGTAACGGTATTTCTGCAGAAAATCCATCACCCCGGGAGCGGTATGAATGACCAGCGTATTAACGCCATGCGCCTCGGCCAGGGCCATCGTCTCCAGGATTTTCTCGACGGTGTTGTAATGCTGCGCCAGGGTGTAGACGTATTTCAAATCGCGGCTGTGGGTGTAATGCGTCAACAGATTGCCGCCCAATAGCAGGCGGCTGACGCTCAGATCGCCAATTTTCCCCATCGGCAGAGTCGATAGAGAGGAGGGCGCGGGAAACTCTTTTTTCCCCGCCGAATCCGAATCGGCTGCGCTGCTCGAAATCGCCGCGCTCATCGAAACGGCCAGTGAATTGCGAATGAAAGTCCGGCGATTCGGTTCCTGAATTTCATAGTACGCCCTATGTAAAATTGTAGGGTGGGCATCGTCTTTCTGCCCACCAAAGCCACCTACCTTCCAACGTACGTCACCCGTATTCACCCGTAGGATGGGACAAAGCGAAGCGTGTCCCATCAAAACCACCTATCTTCAAAAATCCACCACCCGCTTCCTGTCATTGCGAGCGAAGCGAAGCAATCCAACTCCCTCGCCCCCCTTAAACCTTTACTTCATCCGCCCGCAATACCCACGCCAAATTTCAAGCGAACTCGCCAATTTCTTTTCGATCTCTCCCCCGATACCGTATCCCTGCAGGCCGATGGGACCGCGGTATCCCAACTGGACGAAAGTGCGGACGAAATTCTCCACATCGTAATCGCCTTCTCCCAGCGGAAGAATGGCAGCTCGAACGTCGATGTTGGCGGTATTCTTCATCGCCCCGTTGATGGTTACGCAATTGAGGCGTGGCAATACCTTCTTGGCGGTTTCTTCCAACCGGTCTCCCCCATCGTTGAAGAGCCAGTGATACAGGTTGAACGTGCAGCCCACGCTTTTCCGGTCGCATGCTTCCGCCAGGCGAAAGGTATCGCCGATTCGTTCCATCCAGTCGCCCCGGTGGTGATAGAGCGAAATCGATAATCCCGCTGGTTCGGCCAAATCGGCAGCGGCGAGGACGACTTTCTGCGCGTTCCCGTCGCCCGCCGCGTCCGACGGTTTGTATTGCTGGCTGGTCAGGTTGAGCCAGATCAACGTTTTGCGTCCCTTCAAACTTTCGATCAAGGGCGCGAAAAATCCCGGTAATTCCTTATCGTCGATCGACAGGCGAACGTACACGGCGACCATGTCGATTCCATCCCGGTCGAACGTTTCGAGCACCTGGGGGAATTCATCCCACCGGTTCCGGCTTTCGGTGGCTTTCCGGCTGCCCAGGCGTTTTAGAATTTCCGCCTGCTGAGAAGCATCCAGTTTGTTTTCCCAAAACCAGGTATCCATAATAAAAAACCGGTCGCACAGATCGGAGGGAGACTCTTTACGGCTTGTCTCGGCGCTGTGGGCGAATGAGAAACTCGTTCCCAGAACGCTGGTAGTGGCCAGATAACGCAGCATCTTCCGGCGTGGAATGGTGGATTCGATCATGGTCGTTTTCCTATTATGCGTTGGATGAAACGGCTCCAATCCGATCCAGTCGACGGGAACGTTTGGAAGCCTGTATTCGGTACGTAACCATTCTCTCTCATTTCCCGAATCCCCGTCAAGCAAGGTGGCCGCGAAGAGACCGGGAATCCGTCCCGTTGAATTCTATATCGGCTGCAATTGACCGGTATTATCCTTTCGTGCAATGATGGTTCCATACCGGAAATGGCCGAATGCGGGATTTTCTCTTCGGAAATCCCGCAGGGGTGCAAAGGAGAAAGAACGTTCATGAATACGCATAAAAAAACAACTCGCCGGAATTTTCTCCGTCGGGGCAGGAATCTCGCCTGCGCGGCACTGGCGGCGCCCTGGGTGATCCCCGCTTCCGTCCTGGGAGGCGAACGCGCCGTTCCCCCCAGCGATCGAATTGTGATGGGCTTCATCGGCGCGGGAACCATGGGCAGCGGGCATATGTTCGGAGAGGCGTGGACCTATCTGCCGGGCGGCTATCTGGCGCGCAACGAAGTCCAGATTGCGGCCATCTGCGATGTCTGGAAAGATCGCCGCGAAAAAGCCCGGGATCGCGTCGACCTCTTCTATACGCGGAAATTCGGTAAGGAGGTCTATCCCTCTCCCGATCTCTATACGGACTTCCGCAACATTCTCGATCGAAAGGATATCGATGCCGTTCTGATCGCCACGCCTATTCACTGGCACGCCACCATGACGGTGCTGGCCGCTCAGGCGGGCAAGGACATCTACTGCGAAAAACCGACCGCCGTCTCCATCCAGGAAAGCCAGGTCATGGTGAAGGCGGTTCTCGATAACAAGCGCGTCTTTCAGGCGGGAACCCAGCAGCGTTCCGAATACGAAGGGAAATTCCGCCATGCCTGCGAATTGGTGCGCAACGGCCGAATCGGCCAGTTGAAAGAAATCTACGCCTGCCGGGAAGGAGGGGGCGCGACGTGGAAGAAAGAAAATGTCCCCGATGTCCCCGTCCCCGAAGGCCTGGATTGGGATTTGTTTCTGGGACCCGCGCCCAAACTCCCCTATCCCGGTTTCACCGATCCGCATTGGTTCGGCTACGGTGGCATCAACTGGGGACAGCATCACTACGATATCGTCCAATGGTCGTTGGATGCCGACCGCACCGGCCCGATCGAGTTGTATGTCGATAACGGCGCGGCGGCTTACCGGTACGCCAATGGCGTGGTGGTTTATGGACGTCCCTATCCCGGACAGACCATCGGCGATACCGGCGGCGCCTGGTTTGTTGGAACGGAGGGAAAGATCGGCGTGGATCGAGAACATCTGGTGGCGGAACCCGCCGAAATTCTCGACAAACCGATCGGCGAAAATGACGTGCATCTCTATAAGAGCGACAGCCATTCGCTTAACTTCCTGGAATGTATCCGAACCCGCAAACCCACCATTTGCGATATAGAAACCGCCCATCGGGCGGCCAGCGTCCTTCTGTTGGGTGGAATCGTTCAAACGCTCAACCGCCGGCTGGTGTGGGATCCGGTCAAAGAACGATTCGCCAACGACGACGAAGCCAACGCACTCTTGAGCCTCCCCAAAAGAGAACCCTGGGTGATTTAAAGCAGATTGGAGATATCCATGAATCGAAAATCCGTTTCTCGCAGAAAATTTCTGGGAACAGCCGGAACCGGCGCGACTGCCTTAACGCTTCTTTCGGCGCCCGTCGTCCTGGCGGCGAAATCGCCGAATGAAACCATCGGTGTCGGCCACATCGGAATCGGCGTCCGTGGCGGCTCCTTGCTGACCGAAGTCGCCGGGTATGAAAATGGCGGCGGCATCGAAGGCGCAAAGGTCGTGGCGGTTTGCGATGTCTTCCAAGAACACCGCGATAAAGGCGTGGAGCGCAGCCTCAATCCCGAAGTGAAAGCCTACGTCGATTACAAGGAACTGCTGGCCGATCCCAAAGTCGATGTCGTAGTGATCGCCACGCCCGATCACTGGCACAAAACCATGCTGGTAGAGGCCGCCAACGCGGGCAAGGACGTCTACATCGAAAAAGGCTGGACGCGCTCCGTCGCCGAAGCCAAAGAGATGCTGGCCGCCGTCAAGAAAAACAACATCGTCATGCAACTGGGACATCAATCCCGCGCCCAGGTGGCGGGCATTCAGGCCGCTCAATTGATTCGCGAGGGCCTTCTGGGCCCGGTGACGCTCGTGAAAACCGGCCGTTTTGAAAACAATCCGCTTGGGAAAAACATCTACCGGTGGTATGGCTGGTACGACCACTACGAGCGTCCCGACCCCAAGGAAGTTGAACCCAAGGTCGATTGGGATCGCTGGTTGGGACCCGCTCCCAAGATTCCTTTCCATTTTGAGCGCTTCTGGCATTGGCGCTGCTATTGGCCATACGGGACCGGTGTGGCGGGCGATCTGCTCTCGCATGAAATCG
>CAZFOX010000031.1:0-14635 GCA_964520565.1 uncultured bacterium
TCTGGGTGCAGAATCACGACTGGCCGCATCACAACTGGTATGCTGTCCGGGAACGCCGGGCGGATGCAAAATGGAAGCTTCTGGTCTGGGATATCGAAGATTCCTTCGGTTCCGGTGCATCGCGCGGTTCCTATACCATGAATACGTTTGCGAACGCACAGCAGGGAGGAATCATCGGAACGATCCTCCAGAAATTATTAACGAACGATCAATACAAGGTCTATTTCAAGGAACGGTTGGATCATTACCTGGCGACAGTATTGAATCCCACGTATTTGCTGCCTCTTCTGGATACTCTCGCCGGAGAGGCTCGCGCCGCCATGCCGTTTGAGGCGGAACGGTGGAATAAGGCTATGAGCCTGAAGGTTTGAGAAGCCGCGCTGGATATCGCGCGAACGTTTATCAACAATCGAACGGCGGTGGTGTTGGATCATGTGAATCGCGCATTGCGCCTGCCCACCCCAACGCCAACGCCTCGCGTCGTTACACCGACTCCCACACCGAGCGGCCCCACGCCGACTCCAACCGTTACGCCGACTCCCACGCCGACTCCCACGCCGACTCCCAACCAAGCCATTCCCGGCGGCGAGTGGGGGATTTTCGACGCGCATACCGATATCGGTACCGTGGCTGCGAAGGGGGATGTTTCATACGAACCGGCGACGGGACTCTATACTGTTACGGGCAGTGGATCGGATATTTGGGGGACATCGGATGCCTTCCATTTCTTGTATAAGGAAATTCGAGGCGATTTTTCACTGGAGGCGAAACTCGACGGTGTAAACCAGGGAACCAGCGATTGGGTCAAAATTACCCTGATGGCGCGCGATACGTTGGAGGCCGGTGCACGGCATTTCGCCGCCCGCATTCAGGAATCCTCTTTCCAGGCCAGTTCGCAATGGCGAATCGTACCGGATGGCGATGCAGGCAGCACGGCAAGCAATTTACGGATCGATCTAAACCGGCAGGATGGACGTCTGCGCGTCGAACGCACGAGCGACCGGTTCAGTACTTATTATTGGAACGGGAATACCTGGCAATGGACACTACTCGATAGTCAGACCGTGGGGATGGACGATCCCATCTATGTCGGTTTGGCGGTTACATCGCACGACGATGGACGATACGGCATTGGATACTATCGAGAAGTCTCGTTAACCGGCCCCAACGTGGCGGTTTCCAATTGGATGATGTTCTGAACGATCTGGACTATAGCCTTCCCGTGTTTTTCATGGAGTGTGGATACCCTTTCTGCAATTTTTTTAGCTTGCAGAGGGGCATCCACACTCCTTAATGTTTATTCTCACACAGTTTCATTGACCAATTGAATCTGCTTGAAGCGGCAGAATCGTTTCAGATCCTTGGTCAGATCGCCATAGCAGGTGACCCGGTGCAGTCCTTGCGTCCAGTTTTGCCAGAGTTTTTCCGCGTCGCCGTCGATGCGGACAGTGATCTTGGTGCGGCATCCCCGTTCGGTTATCGGTGCATCGATCACATCGCCGGTGAAATACAACATCCGGTCGGCGCTGGGCAGAATGGCCTGTGTGACTTTGGGGCCGATCGGCATACGCACCTGGGGAACCGCGCCTTCCTGGCGTTCCATAATCGTACGCAGGCGGTAGGGGGCACGCTGGCCGTTGGGGCCTTCCATTTTTGTGCTGCCCAGGCAATGGGCAAGGATGGCGCTGTTGATGGAAGTGTCAAAAGTGGGATCGCTGATGAAACCCGGTTTTCCCGACAGACCCTGCAGGATGATGTGCGTCATGGCGCTTCGCAAATCCGACTCGCAGATACCGCCCAATCCCATATCGTTGAGGCGGGTGAATCCAACACAGGGAAACGCGGGTAGGTTATGATACATGGTTCCATAGCAGTCTGCTGTTATAACTGTTGCTTCTTCTTCGTTCAGGAGTTTTTCGAAGGCCAGCGCCAAACGGCAGGAACGGAATATCTCGTCCTCGGAAGGCTCGACGACTTTTTCCGCCTCGGAGATCCAGCGTTTAGTTTCTTCTTTGGCGTCCGCTTCGGGAATCGATTCGTAGGCATCCCACGCCCGTTGCTTTTCGATCTTGACGAACTTCACACCGAATTTGTCCGTCATGGATTTCGTGTAGCCGTCCTCGAAATCGCGGGCGGTGATATTGAGGATTTTGGCCTCATGCAGATGGTGAATGGCGCGGAAGGGGCGGATTCCCACGGCCAGTTGGTTGATATCGGAGGTGAGCAGGCATTCCAGGAGCGCGCCTTCCGGTTGCTGAAGCAACTCGCCGAAATGCGCCCATTCATGGCCGGAATAGGGTGCGGCGAACAGGACGGTGGGTTTTCCCATTTTCAGCAGCGCGTTCAGTTCGTTTCCGACACCGATGGTCAGATGAACGATCAGCAGCCCATCCGCTACGGCGATTTTCGCCGCGGCCTGCTCGATCGGTTCGAGGGAACTCGCCAGAACGTTCACCGTGAAATCGACGTCAGCGAACTCCTCTTTCATGCGCGCGAATTCGCTTTCGTATTTTTGCATTTCCTCGTTGATATCGACCGTGGGGCTAGGCCAATGGGCTTTGGGTTTCCCCAGATAGACTTTGGCAATTTTGACTTTACTTGTCCGGCAGCCGGGGCTGACGAGAACCGGCGGTTTGGCCTGAGCTCTGTTGGCCAGGATGGCCGAAGCGCCGAGTAACACCGCACTTCCCGCCGTGGTTAGTTCGATAAAATTTCGACGTTTCATTTCGTGGGTCATAATCATTTCTCCCTATCTTTCGAAATTCAGGTCATTCCATGAATAGAAATACCGTTTGAGTATTCCACGGGTATCATTACAAAAAGCCCTCTTGGAAACAAGAGGGCTTTCTGCAATGAGAAGAGGAAAAGAGAGAGGGAAAAGAGCAACCGGTTTATTGCAACGGTTGGAAAAATCGTTCCCATCGGGGCAGGTAATAACGGTCCGGATTCACCGAAAGGGCAATCCCTTTCACCTGCCCGACAATACTTTTTCGCGGCACGATCCCAAAATAACGCGAGTCGAAACTTTCATCCCGGTTATCGCCCATCATGAAATATTCTTCCTTCCCTAATGTGACGGGGCCGAATGTGCGTCCCATGCCGGCTCGGCGATGGGTCATGATCAGGTGATCCGTTTTGCCGAGCGTTTCCTGGGAATACCGATAGGCGGAGGAATGGCCGAGAGAACCAGCGGGTAAATTGCCGGAATCCTTATCTAAGTATTCGAGCGGTTGGCCGTTGATTGTCAGCCGTCCCTCCCGGCATTCGATGCAATCTCCGGGGACGCCGACACACCGTTTGACCAGCCGGATACCGTCGTACGGTGAAAAGCAGACAACGATATCGCCCCGTTGGGGGCCACCCCATTCTTTCAGGCGCAGAGATGTGAGGGGGACGCGCAGATCGTATGCCATCTTGTTCACAAATATGCGGTCGCCTTCCAGGATGGTGGGCTTCATGGAACCGGAGGGAACGTCGTTCCAATCGGCCACCGCCGACCGGAACGAAACGACCAGAATAGCCGCGATCGATAACGGTTTTCCCCATTCTCGCCACAAAGTCCATGCACGTTGTTTCCATATCGGATTCATGACCGCCGTCCCTTCGATTCGGGCTGTTTCTTAATCATCCTGACTCAATATACGGCTGAGGAACCGGAAGGGTTACTGCAATATTTTTTTTGCAGGAAGAATTTTTGAGTTCTTCCATTTATATGTAGGGAAAGAGAATGGTAGTGAGAGTGCCGGATCGACAACGTGGTGTCGTTTAATGAATGGCTTCTGCCGTATATTGCGATTTTTTCGCGCAATCGTCGCAGAGTGTCCTGTCGTTATCCCGTTTCCGAACGGGCAGGGGACGAGTGACATCGCAATCCGGCCCTATGTATTCCGAACCGCAATCCTGGCAGATATATTGAACGATTTCCTGACCGCAGTGGAAATGCGGACCGCAATCGCAGAAATGGTAAAATCGCATGATCCCCACTCCTTCTTAATTGGGCGGTAATTTTATTATAGATGGAATTGGAGAAATCCGTTAGATATATAACCGAACCGTATCAGGGATTCAAATCCCGGATAATCGCTCGTAAATACTCAACGTCCTGCCGCAATATTTCCAGACGTTTTTCTACCGGATAATGCCCCAATGAATCGTCTTCGATGCTGATATAACCCTGGTAACCCGACTCGTGCAACCAGCCCAGGATTTTTTTGAAATCCAGATCGCCTTCGGCGGCGGGCACGGAATTTTTTCCGTAATCCCATCCCGGCATACGATGCGCTTCCCGTTGATCCTCCGGATGGCGGACGTTTTTGACATGAAAATGGAGGGCGCGGGGAATGAACTCTTTAACGATTTCGTAGACTTTGGAGCGGGGATGCCCGAACCAATAGAAATTGATGGGATCGAGACAAAGACCAACTTGGCCGGATTGGAAGGCGTTCAATACCGGCCGGGCGATCTCCGGACGGTTCCAATAAATGCTCAGGTTCTCGAAGGCGACCGCTACGCCGCTCTCTTTGCTGCAGGAGGATAGGTTTTTGAGCAGGGCTGTCGTGCGCTCGATAAACACGTTGTCTTCGAGGTCTGATTTGGTAGGCCCGGTTACGATCGGAAAATAAACCAGTTTCGCTCCGGCATACGGAGCATTTTGGAGGAGCGTTTTCGCCCAATCGGGCGCTGTGGCATTTTCCGAAATGGTATCGAGTTGGACCGGCGCGCAGATCACCGGGGTGAGTAAACCATGGGCTTTCGCTTCCGCGCTCATTTTCTTGGCGTTTTCGGGTGTATCCATCCGGAATGGACGGTCTTTACCCACCACAAGGCTGGAACAACTTAAATCGGAGTATACGTTGATTTCGATTCCCTTCACGCCGGCCGCCTGGGCGGCCGCCCAGGTACTTTCCATCTCCAGGCCCTGCAACAGGGGATTGCAGACGATCACTTCCCACCTCTTTGTCTCCTGCGCGTCGGCGAATGTCAACGAAGCGTTCATAAGAATCATCCATCCTGTTAGGAAGAAGGCGAGTCCTGTCCGTTGTGGTATCATGATTTACTCTCCTATTTTTCTTATCCGGTTGCGGTTTCTTTCAGTTCCAGGGCGGACGATCCTTTGGGAAGGTCGAAACAGGCCATAATACTATCCTGATTGACGCACCACGTTCCCGATTCCAACTGAAGCGAATCCTTGATTTCGTTCAATGGAATGCTCTGCCCGTCTACGTTCAATGTGGGGAATCGATTTACGGCGGGTATATGGAGAGTGAATTGAGGGCAGGCGAAGGGGGCCTTGAATGCGATACGGTTTTCTTCCCGTGCGATGGCGGTTAGTTCCCGCGCTGCCCAGTAGCGGGATATTTCGCTGAGTTTCATCCAAATCAGGTTGTCATAGGTGGCGTGCAGGCGACGCACTACTTCCTTAAAGATAGAAAATCCGATTTCCTGGCCATTAAAATAAACACCCGGCCAGTGGCAGACGATAATGGCTGGTTCGCCGCGCGCGATTACTTCCGGCATGCGTCCCCCTTTGCCATCCTCGGTGATGAATCGTTCCACCGATCCCATTTCCAAACCGTCCCACCCTCCGAACCAGTCTCCGGTGCAGCCGATGATGGATACCACGCATCGGGGATCGGAGCCATCGAGACCGGACGCATATTCGACCCGGGGCGCGACGCTTTCCTCGCCAGTGAACAAATGCCGGAAATAGTGCGGAATCTCGGCCTGAAATACATCCCGGCAGGCCAACAGCGTACCTTGCGCCAGTTCGGGAAGCGCATCGTTGCCAAATCCTCCCGGCGTGGTGATGCCTTCGCACGATAAACCGGCGTTTTTCAACACTCGCAGGGCGTAGGCGATATATTCACCGATCTGGTCGGCCGATTTGCCTTGCGTCCAATGCCAGTTTTCCATGAAATATTCGTTCGCATCCGGGTAGGGACGTCCAGTTTGAATATCGATAACCCGCGTATGTGAGATCATTTCCGGGTGAATGTCCCAATCGGGCATCATCAACGTGCGCACCAGCTCCAGGCTGTCTGCCAGTTCCTTCTGGCTCCAGCCGGGGAGAAAACGGTCGATCCATCCCACGCAGGCCGGATAGGGAACGATACTGTATTTTCCCTTGACGCCCTGTTCGTGGCACCACTCGCCGAATTTCCGCACGAACGAATCGGGAATCTCGCGGGGCAGCAGTTTCCAGTTCTGCTTATAATTTTCCGGGAATGTCTCGGCGAATTGTGGGATACCGAAATAGGCCAGGTTGACCAGGCACGTCGAATCGTCGACGATCAGGCTGAGAGGAACGCGGTTGCGCGGATTTAGAATCCGGACGGTTTCGTCCCGCGGAGGACGGACTCCCGGAACCTGGGCAATGGGGGATATTGTGGAATAACCGGGGCCGGACGCCGCAACGCCCAGTGCCGTTGTCTTGAGAAACGTTCGCCGTTTGAGAGGATTCATACCGGACTCCTGAGCCGCATCGGATTTGACCGATTGTATCATATCTCTCATCCGGCGAACACCTGTGCAAATAATGGATTTTCCATACCCACTTGACGTTTCCCCATGCGCCTTGGATACTGACCTCATATTTGCATTTCTTCACTGGATACCAAATCGTTATGACCAAGCATGAATGGATCAAGGCCGTTCTGGCTGGAAATAGGGACGTACCCACACCGCAACACTGGATGTCGTTTTTCAACGGCGACCTGGCGCGGAAACTGACTCCGGAAAACTGCCATTACTATCCTATGTGGATTTACGATGTCCCTGAGTATTTCGATCCATCGCCTATGGGGGCGGACGCTCTCGATCGGATGATCGCCTTTAATAATTACACAGGACGTTGCTTTGCTTGTCTGGGCAAGGGTGCGAATCTTTGCTTCGGTCACGGCGGGCCGGGTGAATTCTTCTCGCGCATGGTGTACCGCAATGAAAACGAACTAGTGGTCGAGTATGAAACCGGCGTTCGCGCCAAGGTGCAGTTTAAACCCCATTTTTACTATCATTTCGATCATCCGATCAAGACAATAGGCGATCTGAAAGATTTTGTCCTTCCCGATCCGTCCGATCCCAATCGCTATGCGGGTTTTGCCGAAGACGTAAAATACCTGAAGTCGAAGGGCGAGTACGTCGTCGCTTCGTTGAACGGTTTCTTCTCGGGGCTGCATTACTTTCTACGGGCGTATACCGATACCTTGATGGCGCTGAT
The DNA here is from genome assembly GCA_964520565.1 of uncultured bacterium. Classification (GTDB taxonomy): domain Bacteria; phylum Hinthialibacterota; class Hinthialibacteria; order Hinthialibacterales; family Hinthialibacteraceae; genus CAZFOX01. Next base: position 7,217 of record CAZFOX010000031.1, read on the forward strand.
CGACGATCCCGGTTTCATCGAGGCGATGCTGGAGCGGCTGGGCGAATGGAACCTTGTTGCCGCCTGCAAGATGATGGAATGCGGCGTGGATTGTATCAAACTCTGCGACGATCTCGGCTCTAAGCAGGCCATGTTGATGGCACCCCGCATCTACCGGCAGTTCTTTAAACCCTGGCACAAGAAACTTTGCGATCTGGTGCATGGGATGGGGGGCGACGTTCACCTGCACAGCCACGGAGCGATCGGCAAGATTCTCGACGACCTGGTGGAATGCGGCTTCGATTTCATCAATCCCTTCGATCCCGAAGAGAAGCACGATATCCATCACCTGATGGAGAACTATTCCAAGCATTTCATCGTCGTCGGCGGTTTCCCCGCCCACTTCTGGGAATGGCAACCCGGCGAGCAGGAAACCTACCTCGAAAAGATCGGCCAGCTGGCGCGCCGGTACGGCCGTATGATCTTCATGGATTCCGGCGGAATCCCCGAAAACGTAACCAAGGCGGACTTCGACCGCGTCAACGCCGTCAGCCGAAAGGTAAGGGGGGTGACAGAGGAATCGGGTGCGGTTTGATTTTCAATTGCCCCGAAAGATCAGTGATCGGATGGAGTCCTCTTATCGATCCATTGCGAACGTTCTCGAAATCACAAAGCCGGTTGGATTCGATTGTTTTATTTTATTTGTGGTTGAAAATATGGAGATAGAATTGTTGGTACAAAAGATCAACCTTTCACCCTTTACTGGTAGAATAATTGAATGGAAAATACTTTTTGAAATATACTATTCTGTGATACGAAAATAATATTAATTGTATTATAAGATCCGTGTCGGCTAATCCTGAAAGAAAGGAGGCTATTCATAATGCCGGATGTATATAAAGGAAAATCCTATATGACGGAAGAATATTATGAAAAAAGGGAAATCGAAAACACCGGTATTGCAATCAGTGCAAGGGAGTGGATTGACGCCTCTAAAAAGATAGCTCTCCGGGATAAAGAATTGATCCGGGATGTGATGATCGAGTTAGAGTCTGAATTAAAAGAGGATCAAGTTCAATAGATTGAATTATCTCGTTCTCTTTTTGGTGGGGTGGATTTTTATAATGGAATGGTCAACGTTGCATTGCGAACATTTAGAACAATATTTATTGTTTTTTTGTCGTGAGATTCACGGTTTTGAACCCACCTATTCAAGTGCCTTGTTAAAGGAAATTTGTGGCCGATACCATCGAGATTTACCTCGCATGAAATCAGATCCCGACAATTTTAAGAAAGCGGCAATCGCGATTTTCTGGATAAAAAGATACGTCCAATCTATGTTCTGGATGGCCAACCACAATTCTTGAATGAAGCTTTTGCCTATTATTTTGGTATCGGACCGATCCTGCATAACAACGACATTGGAACTCCCGTACCGGATGAATATAGGCCTTTAATCAAGGAAATGTTTTATGCTTTGCGATACCGCAATATGACGCCACAGAATATGGATTTTCTACTTAAGGCAATGTATCCGAGAATTATCGGGAAATAATTCCTTTTTTTGTGTCGCATCGGATGGCTTCATCTGATCGACCCTTCGCGAACGCTCATGCTTCGATTGGAAGACCGTATTCCCAGCAACCAGGTTTGGATTGTGCGTATAGAATGGGCGTATCGATAGAACATTTACTTGCCATCTTTTTCTCTTTGCGTTAGATTCCTGAGTAGGTGGATTGCGGAATTCGGCGTAATTGGCTGCGGTCGTCAGATGAATCTTACTTTATAAAAATCACTTCGATCTTTCACTCCTGACAGTATGCCATGGGTGAGGATATTCTTTTCGCAATCGCAAACGTCTATAATGATTTGTCCGTTGATTCGAAGGAACGCATTGTATTTTCTCGTGGAAAGGGTATTCGGGTGCGATGAGCGAACAAGTAGAAGTGTTTCTCGTCGATGAAGAAGGAATCCTCCTGCGCTCTCATATCGAGCGGGATTTTTATTACTTTAACGGCGATCCCGAAGACCCCGAATCGCCTCTCATGATCGCCTTGCGCAATTATTATATCCGCGAAGCGCCTCGAACCCTCATGGGGATGGGATTTGAAACGCCGCGCGGGATCATGTTGTGGCACAGCGAAATGGCTTCCCCCTTCGGCGACGACGAACACCTGGAAATCGGCGAACGTCTCTTTTTGGCGGATGAAACCGGCGAACGTTTCTTCGACGAACTGGCTTACGACACGCTCGCACAAGGCCGCATTCCCGTCGGCTGGGAATTGATCTCGCGCTGATTTGCTCCTTCCCTATGCCGGTTCTTTTCCCCTTGAATCGCATTTCTCTTTTTTCCAGACTTTACCACAAGCCCCGTTCGCATGTATGGTTGTAAAACATCCAGCGGAGTCACCGCCTGGATAGAGAAGCGATTCCATTGATTATTTTAGCCGAGGATCGATGATGCGTTTTTCTTTTTGGTTCTGGATTTTCTGTTGCCTGGCTGTGGTGAGTTCTGCTTTTGCGCAAGAAAATGGGACGCCCTTATTATCCCCCCATATCGTCCTGAAAAAAAATGATACCAAACAAATAAATCTTTCCTGGAAGACTGCATCGCCCGGCAGCGAGCCGGAGCGGGTGCTTCTTTTTATACCGGGCGAAATCTCGGCGGCAACCTATACTGTCACTCGTTTCACCTGGCGTCTCGAACGGAGTGGCGAAACTGTCGAAGAAGGAGACGAAACCGCCTATTTTACGGCGGATCGGAAAAGGGAACCGCCTCGTGTAGCCCTGCGGGAAATCGGATGCCTGGCGGGATGCCGGTTAGCCGTTCTGGCACTTACTCTTCAGGTTTCCGAATCGGTTCAGCCGGAAGAACGGAACGAAATGGTGGTTTTTCCTACCGGCGATGTGGAAATTCGTTTCTCTGCGGACGATCGAGATTCCTTTAAGGATTTTCCGGTGGCGTTGGATGAAATCGCTCGGAAAATGGTTCTTAATTATCCCCCCTTGCATGTCGTCTCCCCTTCCTATGCCATCCAGGATCGTCCTCCCTATTTCGATACGCCTTCTCTTCCTATCGTCACGCGTGCCCAGGGGATCGTTCGCTTTTCCGCGCGTGAGATTCTCCCGGTTTTGGGCCGAGATTCGGCGCTGAATAATCTGGCGTTGTTTCGGGAACGTAAACCGATCTCTTTTGTAGTAACCGACTCGCAAGGGAAACAAAAAAAAGAAGGCGATCTGAAGGCGGACGATTGGGTACAATTCTATTCCCCAATGTCCCGCTCGCCCTATTCACCCGAAACCGTGGTTTGGTGTGCGTCGATTCCCGCTTCGCATTCCATGGCAACGCCGATTGCCGGGGAGCCGGGTTTGTCTGTTGCCAATGTGTTGGAACGGCGCCTGGTTCTGGAAGAAGACCACGATTTTCTCGAAGAAAACGATAAAAACGAAGGGCAGGCGGATTTCTGGATGTGGCATGATTTTATCAAAGAGGGAACGAAAACAATCGATTTCACCGTGCCCGCCGGGTTGCTCGATCGTTCTGTAACGGCATCCTTTCGCCTCTGCACCAGTCAAACCTATATTTCTGTCGCCACGAATTCGATCGATGTCCGGCTTAACGGTCGTCTACTCGATCCAGTTTTGAATCGAATTCAACCCAGTGAGTTTCGGGTGGAGTTGCCTATCGCCGCTGGAGTTCTCGTACCGGGAACGAATACCTTGATCCTTCATATACAATCGGACCGGCAAACGATGAACTCGGAAGCGGGAATCTATCTGGATCGGATTGAATTCCGAATTCCTTCCCGGATAATCCCTTCCGAGGAACCCTATTGGAATCCAGAGGGCGTCGAACGAATCCCGATTCCTCCCCAGACGGGTGGCGTTTGGCTGATTCGCAACGAAGGGGAAAGCCCGGAAGACGTTTTGTATTCAAAAGCGGATTCTGAAACGATTCAGGTTCCATCTCCGGCGGCTTCCTGGCGGATTTATTTTTTGCCGGTCAGAAGAGGCTCCTCTCCAGCTGTTTTCAAACCGATTGTGCCGCCTTTGGCAAAACATCCATTGATGGCCGATGATAGCGGTGCGGATATAATTTTCGTCGCACCCCAAAAGTGGTTATCTGTCCTGCAACCGTTCGAAGATCATCTGCGCGCTTCCAATTACCGCGTGCGGCATGCGGCGATTGAGGATATCGACGACTGTTTTGGAGATGGCCGCCTGTCGCCTTATTCTCTTCGAGAGTTTCTTCGCTTGGCGTTTCATCGCTGGCAGCGTCCACAACCTTCTTACGTGCTTCTGGCCGGCGACGCCACCTGGGATTATTGGGGACGGTTTAACAACGGGGTACGCAATTACATTCCCGCGTACCGTGAAGAGGTGAAATATGCGGTGGAGAATTGGTTCGTCCGTTGCGACGATCCCAACGATCCTCTGCCCGACGCTATTATCGCCCGCTGGCCGGTGCAATCGGCCACCGAATTGGAGATTGTGGTCGAAAAGACCCTGCGCTATAAAAAAGAGCCGCCTCTCGATTCCTGGCTCAATCGGGTATTCGTTCTTACCGACGATACGTTTGAAAGGTACTCGCAGGAACTGATTGAAGACTGGATTCCTCCTGCCATGCGGCTTCTACAGCGCCATATCGCCGATTATCCATTAATGGATAATATTTATCTGCCGGAACGATTACGCGAGCAGATGCGCGCTAAAACCAGCCCCACCGCCACTAATGAAATAATCCAAATTCTCAGTCAGGGACTTTTCCTTTGGGATTATTTTGGTCATGGTGCTCCCAATGTAATCGGCAACGAGCGGATGTTTTTTGGAGGAGGATCGAAATATTCTGATGTCCGTAAACTGACCAATGGCGTTAAACTGCCGATGCTCTGGGCTTTTACCTGCCAGACGGCTGAATTTGATTATCCCCGGGAAAAATGGAACGTCTCCATTGGTGAAGATATGTTGACATTTCCCGGCGGGGGGACAATTGCTCTGGTTGGGGCGACTGGCCGGGGGTATCCTACCGATCATATCATACTCGCCCGGGGAATGCATCAGGCCGCTTTTCGGGATCGGTTCTCTACTCTCGGGCAAATCTTCTATGCGGCTAATTTGTATGGATTAAGCCACCATATGTTTTTTGAACCCATAAATCAATTCGCCATTCTGGGTGATCCCACCCTGGTCTTCCCCGATTTTCAAGCTCTTGAAGGAGAGGCACAAACCGATGGGAAGGAGATCGCCTTCCTGTGGAAGAACGTTCCAGGCAATCTCAATGCCGGATTCTATTCTCTTTGGGCGGAGACCGATCGAGAAATTATTGCAGAGAAAAGTCGTTTTCAATCTACCCTGCGCGAGGGGATCGTGAAGGGAACCTTTCAGCCTGAGGATTTATCCTCCATTCGAAAAGTGGGTATCGATTCGATCCAAAGGAAAGAAAACCGGGTTACGGTGGTGCATGGAGCGATTCCCATCCACCGGGAAATTCGCGCGGCTTCTTTCATCGATCCGGCGACTGGGCGACTACCCGATTTGACGTTTGTACCGGGATCGTTGAAATGGACGCCCGAAAAACCGCGATCCGGAGAAACGATTTTTTTGAAGGCGATTCTTCGGAATGCCGGGATGGCCAGCGCCGCCGATTTCACCGTACAGGGATATCAACTCCAGGAGGGGAATGTCCAGAATATGTTGAATGCCAAGGTGGGGAAAACCGGTTATACAGTCGAACGCATTGATCCGGGACAGGAAATCCCTTTGCAGATTCGATGGGATCCGACGCATAACGCGGGTGTACAAAAAGTGCAATTAACAGCCGATTCGGGAAACCGGATCGCGGAAGCCGACGAAGAAAACAACCGGATAAGCGTTGAGTTGGCTGTCCTTCGAAAAGCCGATTTGATCGTGGATGTCAGCACGGTGGATGTTCGACCTATTGAAGGGGGAAAGCGGTTACAACTCTATTTTGAGATTCGCAACCAGGGTGAAAGCCCGGCGGAGAAAGTCATTGTTGAATTGATTCGCAAGGATATCGGAGTTGCCACACCCGAGTCGTTTCGTATTCCCCAAACCTACGATTTCCAAGCCGGTACTCATCGCGCTTTCGGTGGCATCAAAATACCGGCCTCGATCGAATCTCTGGAGATTGTGATCGATCCCGATGAGATCGTCGATGAAGAATCGCATGCCAACAATCGTTACCGGTACGAAAAGGATTAAATGGGGGGGGGGGTGCATTCTCCCGAACCCGGTTTTATGGTAAAATAATATTTTAGGAGTTTATTTAAATAGTAATCGATTTTATTGGGTTACTCTATTTATACTTATTCGTTTGGATTATTTGACTTACACACTTCCATTCCTTCTTTTAAATATTAGAATTTTTGTACGGTTGCTCGAATCCCATTGAGGTAAAATAACTTACAGAAAAAGGAGATGCCAATGAAAAGGTGGATAGCGTATGCGGTCGTTGCGATGATGCTGGCTGGATGCGGAACTGTATCCAAACGAGTGGACGTAACCGGCGGTCCGGTGACGCCGGGTGCGGACGAAATGATAATTGTCGATCAGGCAGTCGTCATTGTGGATAGTTCCTCTTCCATGAGAACGGAAAAGATTCGGGAGGCGAAAGCCTTTGCACAAGGGCTGTTTGAAATCATGCCGGAGGGAAGTTATCAAACGGCCATGATTGCCTTTGGAGGGGAAGGACGCCGGGTTTATGCGTTTGAATCGCCCTATCAGCGGGAAAACTGGATCGGCCGGGCGGCGAAGGTTCCTTATATTGGCGGGAAAACCCCATTGGAACTTAGCCTGGAAACGACTTATTCCATGTTATCAGGTGCACAGGGACGGACGGCGGTCATCATTATTTCCGACGGTCAGCCGACTATTCCCGATGCCGCGATGGAATCGGCCCGGAAAATTGCCGGACATCCTAGTGGAGAAGTGTGCATCTATACCGTCCATATCGGGAACGACGCCAAGGGACAGGCATTCCTTCAGGAATTGGCTGCCCTTACTTCGTGCGGCAATTTCCAAACCTGCGATTCTCTGATGGACGAATCCGCTTTGCGGGATTACGTGCGGGGAATTTTTATTGGAAAGAAACCGGTTGTTGAAAAGCCCAAACCGCCCGAGCCCAAGGATAGCGATAAGGACGGCGTTACCGACGATAAAGATCAATGCCCGGATACACCCCGGGGCGCCAAAGTGGACGAGCGTGGTTGCTGGGTGATTCCCGGTGTGACGTTCGAACTGGATAAGGCTGTGGTTCGCCCGATCTTCTTCCCCCTACTGGACGATGTGGTTCTGGTGTTAAAACAGAATCCCGATCTGAGGATTTATGTGGATGGCCATACCTGCGATCGCGGCACGGACAAGCACAATCAGGGACTATCGGAACGGCGCGCCAAAGCGGTTCAGAGTTATTTGATCGAT
>CAZFOX010000032.1:0-1806 GCA_964520565.1 uncultured bacterium
TTACGGATTTCTTCGTAACCCTGATGAGTGATAGTACGCCCACCGTCGCGCCCCCTCCGGGCGGGCGTCACTAGTTGTTCGCGCTCCATTTCGTTGAGATAAAGACGGATCGTGCGCCCGCTTAGATCGAAGCCATAGGCTTTGATCTCTTCGGCGATGATCGCACTACCGATGGGCTCGCGGGCGTCGCGGAGGATGCGGAGGATGGCCACTTTTTGTTTGGGATTTATTTCTTTCAAAATTAATCCACTTTCTGTGAGCTGATTGCCGATATTACCATTAATTTTGGCAAAATACAAGACAAAAATTGGAAATTTTCTGGGAAAAGACATTATATACCAATTTTAATAAACAAATATTCCTTTCTATTAATCTCCTTTTTTATACCGACACGAGTGATTCATTCGATCTCCGCTTCATATTTATTTATATAATCTATTGAATCAATAATACTTATAATTAAAAACGCATTTAATATCGATAGAGAAAAAAATATCTCTTTTTATAAAATACTCCTTGACAGTTCATTAAAGTTAAATAATAATGGCATAGTAATGCCAATTAAAAATGGTTCTAAATTGCCATATATCACAAACCAAAATTTTCCAATTCATGCCATTCTCGAATCAAATGGAGTGGGAGTATTGGAAACAGAAATAGAAAGAATTCCCATAGGGTGTTCCCAAAATAAGTTCCGCGATCGCGGCGGGAAAAGGAGAAAAAATCATGTCGTACGTCATGGATGTCCTGGAGTTGGTCAAGAAGCGCAATCCGGCGGAGCCTGAGTTTCTGCAGGCGGTTAAGGAAGTGCTTGAATCGTTGGAGCCGGTCTTGAAACGGCATTCCAAATATCAGGAACACCGCATTCTGGAGCGCATTGTCGAGCCGGAGCGCCAGATTATCTTCCGGGTTCCCTGGATCGACGACAAAGGCCAGATTCAGGTCAACCGGGGTTTCCGCGTCGAGTTCAATAGCGCCATCGGGCCTTACAAGGGCGGATTGCGCTTTCACCCCACCGTGAACGTGGGCATTTTGAAATTCCTGGGCTTCGAGCAGGTCTTTAAAAATTCGCTGACCACGCTTTCGATGGGTGGCGGCAAGGGCGGTTCCGATTTCGATCCCAAGGGCAAATCCGATAACGAAGTGATGCGCTTCTGCCAGTCCTTCATGACCGAGCTGTTCCGCCACATTGGCGCGGCCACCGACGTTCCCGCCGGCGATATCGGTGTGGGCGGGCGCGAGATCGGTTATCTCTTCGGGCAGTACAAGCGCCTGCGTAACGAGTTTACCGGCGTGTTGACCGGCAAGGCGCTCAACTGGGGAGGTTCGCTGATCCGCCCCGAAGCCACCGGATACGGCGCGACTTATTTCGCTGCCGAAATGCTGGCCACCCGTAACGATACGCTGGAAGGGAAAATCTGCACGGTCTCGGGATCGGGCAACGTCGCCCAGTATACTGTGGAGAAAGTCAATCAGATGGGCGGCAAGTGCGTGAGCCTCTCCGACTCCAACGGAACCGTTTACGACAAAAACGGCATCGATGCCGAAAAACTGGCCTGGATTATGGATCTGAAGAACAATCGCCGCGGCCGGATCAAGGAATACGCCGACAAGTTCAAGGGCGTCGAATACCGCGATGGCGCGCGTCCGTGGGATATTCCCTGCCAGGTCGCTTTCCCCAGCGCGACGCAGAACGAAGTCAGCGCGCAGGACGCCAAAACCCTGATCAAGAACGGCTGCTTCGTAATCAGCGAAGGCGCCAACATGCCTTCCGAGCCGGAAGCCATTGATATTTATCTGGAAAAC